>NZ_SCMW01000100.1:0-4439 GCF_005502845.1 Brevibacterium sp. 2SA
CCCGTGGATCACCACAACCGTCCACCCCTCGGCCGGGGTCGCCTCCTGCGGGTGCGTGGCCAAGGGGTGGACGGTTGTGGTGATCCACGGGAACGAGGGCAGGGCGCTGAGCACACGATGGAGGTGGTCGGCGTCGTCGACCCGGTAGAGGACGACCGCCGTCGAGCTGCCGGGCTTGCGCCAGATGCGTTCGAGCACGCCCTGCTCCCGCAGGGAATCGGCGTACGCCCGCTCCTCGCGGACGCTGTACGCGTTCGACGGGATGGCCGGCAGCTTCTCCTGCCACACGAGGAACTCCATCAGTGCACCTTCCTGACCTTGACCGACTTCGGCGAATGGATCTCGATGAGTGCCTCGGCGAGCAGCTTCGGATCGGTGAGCATGAGCTCATGGTCGCCGTCGAGGTCCCGGTGACTCCAGCCGGCGTCGATCGCCCGCTGCTTCGCCGGCCCGAACACTGTGTTCCAGCCGTCGGCGAGCAGGTAGCGTCCGGGCACATTGAGCTGGTCGAGACCCCACCGGGTCGCCTCGGTGAACGTCTTCCCCGGCTGCGGGGTCAGCCTCGGCGGGATCGATTCGAGCAGGTCCGGATCGGTGACGCCGAGGTTGGCGACCGGACGCGGTGCGATGCTCACACCCCCGGACTGCCCCAGCGCCTCCCAGTAGTGCGCGGCCGCGCGGTCGGGCAGCAGGTCCGACCAGCGTTCGCCCGCCCGCGGCAGGAAGCCGTCGACGATGACGAGTTTGCTGATCCGCTCCTCCTCGAGGACTGCGGCCGCCGTGGCGACGAGCCCGGAGTAGCTGTGCCCGACGAGCGTGACGTTTCTCAGGTCCTCGGTGCGCAGGTGGGCGACGACATCGGCGATGTGGGTGAGCAGCCCGATCTCGGCAAGCGGCAGGTGCGCCTTGTCGCCGAGGCCGCTGAGCGTCGGCGTCGACACCTTCGCCCCGGTGGCGACGAGCAGCTCCTCGACACCGCGCCAGCACCACGCGCCGTGCCAGGCGCCGTGGACGAGGACATACGTGGGCGGGTGGTCATCGAAGCTCATGGGAGCCTCGCTTTCAGGCTGGGAGGTCGGGTGGGGAAGTTCGGCGGCGATCAATGGCTGTTCATCTTCCTCCGCCACTCCTCGGTCGACTTGACCGAGTTGAACGTGAAGATGTGGAAGCCCTCGACATCGGGTGCCGAGAAGTGCTTCCGGTAGGCCTTGACGAGCTTCGTCGGGTTGTAGCCGCCGGGGACGAAGAAGCGCCAGAACATCGACTGCTGCTTGCGCAGGAAGTTCATCGACTCCCCGACGCCGACGCTGCTCGAGATCCGGATGAGCTTCGTCCGCTCGATCGCCCCGGGCACCCCGATCCGCACGGGAAGGGTGACGCCGGCGGCGCGCAGCTGGCGCAGCCAGGTGGCGGTCGCCTCGGCGGAGAAGCAGATCTGGGTGACGATGTGGGTCGCGAACGGCTGCTTGGCCACGAGCGCCTGCAGCAGCTTCGCATCGTCGATCTTCGGATGCCCCTCGGGGTACCCGCCGATCCCGATCCGATCCCAGGCCAGGTCGAACGACGCGATGTCGCGCAGCAGACCCAGCGCATCGACGTAGTCCCCGGCCGGGGGTTCGGCGTCCCCGCCGATGACGAAGAGCTCACGGATCCCGCCGGTCTGCAGGTCGGTGAGAAGCTCGCCGAGGTGGTCCCGGTTCCGGATCATCCGCGCCGACAGGTGCGGGGCCACCCGGTAGCCGTCGGCGTGGAAGCGCACCGCAAGCTTGACCGTGTCCTCGATCGTCTTGTTCGGCGAGGCCGTGACCGTGAGCGGGACGTCGGTGGGCACCGAGGCGGTGACCGACTCGAAGATGCCCTTGAACGGCATCACCTCGTAGCCGAACTCCGGCCACGCATGGTCAGCGGATCCCGGTGCTCTCCCCGTCGCCTCGGCGCTCGCCGAGGCGGGGGTCTGCGTGGCCCCTGCCGTGGAGGCGGGGGCGTCTGAGGAATTGGACTGCATGGCGGCTCCTTATGCCCGGTAGCTCTCGCGGGCGTGCACATCGAAGGGCACGGGGGCCACGGTGGCGCGGATGCTGATCTGCCGGTGGGGTTCGATCGCGGGCTTGTCGGTGTTGGGGTTCTCACCCCACACGACGGTGACCTCGGTGCCCGGCTGGGCGTACTCGGCGTCGACGACGGCGAGTGAGATGTAGGCCTGGGGGTTGGCGACGTAGCCGCAGTCGAGCGACATTCCGACCGTGGACCCGTCGACGGTGACCTTGTCGTACTGGTGGTGGGCGTAGCGGGACTTCGGCAGTTCGATGAACTTCGCCGGCAGCTCCTCACCCATGAGCGAACCGAAGGCGCCGGCGACGTCCTCGGGATTCCACACGAGGGTGACCTTGACGCGGTTGGGTCCCTCGGCGATCTTCTCCAGCGCCTCCCGGCCGATGAAGTCGTGGTCGAACTTCACGGTGCGGCCGTAGCCGAGGTCGTAGGGGGTGAGGTAGTAGTCCTCGATGGACTCGGCATCGTAGCTGCCGCCGAGCGAGCCGATCCGACCGAAGGGCACCCACTCGCGGTAGGCGGCGGTGTCCTCGCTCGTGAAGATCGCCGGCAGGGGAGTGGGCACCCAGCCGGATTCGATGTTCGCCGTCGAGTACGCCTTCGCCCCGGCCCGCTTGAGATCGAAGTCCTTGCCCGCCTCGAGGAGGGCGGCGAGCACGTCCTCGCCCTCGGCCCACGGGCCGAACATCTCGAAGCCGGGCTGTCCGGCCATGCCGTGCTTGAGCGCCTTGACCTCGTGGCCGGCGATCGTGAACGTCGCCATGTTGAAGAACTTCACATCGGGCACAGGCTGACCGGTGACCTTCTCCATGACCTTGACCGCGTTGGGTCCCTGGATCTCGAAGCGGTAGAGCTTCGGGGGACCCTGCCGGTCGGCAGAGGTGGGATCGCGGTCGATCGTGACATTCCAGTCACCGGTCTCTGCGTTGAAGTGGACCCAGTCGATGAGCATGGGGTGGCCGACGAGATCGTACTCGTCCTCACCGGTGTGGAAGAGGATCGCATCGCCGATGAACTTGCCGTCGGAGTTGACCGAGACCATCTGCTTGGCCTTGTCGACGCCGAAGTTCTTGAAGGAGTTCACGGCGAGGTGCTCGAGCAGCGCAGCGGCATCGGGGCCGCTGATGAAGAGGTCGGTCATGTGGTGGGACTGATCGAGCAGGGCCACCGAGTCGCGCCATGCATGCTGTTCGGAACGCCAGTTCGTGAACTCGGCGGCGACGGGGAAGACCATGGGTCGGTACGGCGAGTTCTTCAGGGTCGCAACGACACCGGAACCGGCGCTGAGTTCGTCTTTGAGACTGTTGGCGCTCATGGGCAGATACCTCCAGGAGATAAGGAACGACGATGTTCGCATCGCTGTGCCCGCAGCCCCTCCCGCGACCGAGGTCGAGGAGACGTGGAGCACATGCGCTGCTTCTCCCAGTCTCGCCCTCGGTCCACAGGTTTGTCAACAATATTGTTGACAAACCTGATCGTCGGTGTTTGCCTGGATAGTGTCAGCGGCCCGGCGTGCCCGCCTCGGTCGTCGACGCGCAGCCGTCCGCGCCAGCCGCCCGTGCCCGTCCATCCGCAAACCCAAGTACAAAGGTGCTCCCCATGGAGAAGATCATCGTCACCGACGTTCCCCGTCTCGCGCCCGATCGGCTCGACCGCCTCACCGCCTTCGGCGTGGCCACCGTCCACGAGGCGCAGGGACGCAGCGGACTCGTCGAACCGGAGATCCGGCCCATCCAGCAGGGAGCTCGGATCGCCGGCACCGCCGTCACCGTCGTGTGCTGGCCGGGGGACAACCTCATGATCCACGCTGCCGTCGAACAGTGCCAGGCCGGCGACATCCTCGTCGTCACCACGAACTCGCCCAACCGCGACGGCCTCTTCGGAGAGCTCTTCGCCACCTCGCTCCAGCACCGCGGGGTCCGCGGCCTCATCACGACGACCGGAGTCCGCGACACCCAGGAGCTGCGCGACATGGACTTCCCGGCCTGGTCGGCTGCGGTGAGCGCGCAAGGCACCGTCAAGGCCACCGCCGGAGCGATCAACGTGCCCGTCGTCATCGGCGGCTGCCCCGTCGCCCCCGGGGATGCGATCGTCGCCGACGACGACGGCGTCGTGCGCGTGCGCCGGGACGAAGTCGACGCCGTCCTCGAGGCCTCCGCGGCCCGCATCGCGAAAGAGGAGGCCGCCCGCGAGGCCTTCCAGCGCGGGGAGCTCGGCATCGACCGCTACGGCCTGCGACCGGTGCTTCAGGACCAGGGCGTCCGCTACGTCACCTGGGCAGACCAGACCACCGACCACTGAAAGGGAGCCGACATGACCTCGACGAAGACCGCCACCACCGCAGACGCCCAAGCCGCAGCCTCAGCAGACGCCCACCCTGCCGACAG
>NZ_SCMW01000101.1:0-4176 GCF_005502845.1 Brevibacterium sp. 2SA
GACTGGTGGCAGTCGCGGACGGACGCTCGGACATCGGTGTCCCTTCGGTCTCTCTGGTGTGGCGGCGGGGTCACGGGTTCCGGGGTCAGGGCTGCCGCGTCGATCGTCGCTGACTCCGCCTCTGTGTCCGCTGTCACTGAGTCCACCGACGCGCGCGACGTAGTCGGCGACCGTGAACGGGTCGGGCAGATACCCGTTGTTCTCGACGAGTGGGTGCGCTGGGTCGATGATGTGGAAGTGCGCGTCGAAGACCCGCTGAGATTCGGCCATGGTCCCAACCTACACAGGCGCTGACTGATATCTGCCCCGCTCGTTCAACACTTGGCGCGAACATCGACGGATTGCGTGGAGCAGTGGCTGCTCGTTCAACACGTGGCGCGAACATCGACGGGTTGCGTCGAGCAGTGGCTGCTCGTTCAACACGTGGCGTGAAAAAGTCGTCCCCGAAGACGACTTTTTCGCGCCACGTGTTGAACGAGGCCCGGCGCCGGCGTGGGCGGGCCGATCTCGCTGACGTCCCACCGGCAGACATCTCTTGCGCGGCCCGCGGATGCCACCAGTGCACCCCGCACGCGCCCCGGCTTCCTCTTGCCGCCTCGCGCGTTCCCGAATAGCGGCACCCTGCGTAACGATCACGCTAAATCCCGTCCCGATCGTCCCGATCCGCCGGAACCGGCCGGTCCTCTCGGTATATTGTGAGTCAACTCACATTCTCGAGTGCGGTGACCAGCGCCGGTCGACTCCACGAGGAGGTGAGCCGACCCGTGCCGACCGACCATCACACATCACCCGACCACCCCACCGCCCACACACCGAACCACACCACCCCGCCGCCACACCAGAGAGACCGAAGGGACACCGATGTCCGAGCGTCCGTCCGCGACTGCCACCAGTCCGCTTCCCCAAGCGAACGTCGACGACCTCATCGCCCAGTACGACGAGGAACTCCCGCAGCGCAGACTCACGCGTCGACTCGACCTGGGTGTGAGCATCGTCTGCTTCCTCATCTCCCTCTACGTCCTCAACCAGGTGTTCTTCCCGCTCCGGCAGGGCAACCAGTACTACCTCATGTGGTTCCTCGCCTTCGTCCTGCCTCTCGTCTTCATCTGCTACCGCCCCGGGTTCGGCCGGCGGAAGGAAGCGGGCGCGCACGCAGCGGACGCCGCCGCGGAGGCGACCGCCTCGGCGCCGGGTACAGCGCGGACAGCCAAACCTGCCCGCACGACGGACAACCCCTCGGTCATCGACTGGATCCTCGTCGTCCTCACGTTCCTCACCTGCGCCTACCCGGTGCTGCCGTTCTTCTCCGGCGGGTTCAACGAGTTCCTCAACCGGCAGGGCTCCCTCGACCCGCTCGACGTGACGATGGGCGGCATCCTCATGCTCCTCATCCTCGAGGCGACGCGGCGGACGACGGGCCTCATCCTCCCGATCTTCTGCGTCGTCTTCTTCCTCTACAGCTACTACGGCGCCTACATCCCCGTCGGCTGGCCCGGCTCCCACGCCGGCCAGAACTTCGACCAGATCATCAACGCCCTCTACAACGACGCCTCCGGCTTCTACGGGATCCCGCTCGACGTCGCCGCGACCTACATCGTCCTCTTCACGATCTACGGCGCCGTCCTCGACAAGACGGGAGCGGCGAGCTTCTTCATCGACCTCTCCTTCTCCCTGTTCAAGAAGTCGAAGGCCGCCCCCGGGCGCACCGTCGCCCTCTCCGGCTTCCTCCTCGGCACGGTCTCGGGATCGGGCACGGCGACGGCGGTCTCCCTCGGCGCGGTCACCTGGCCGGTGCTCAAGAAGGCCGGCTACCCGAAGGAGAACGCCGGCGGCATGCTCGCCGCCTCCGGCATCGGCGCGATCCTCTCCCCGCCGACGCTCGGTGCCGCCGCCTTCATCATCGCCGAACTCCTCAACGTCTCCTACGGCCTCGTCCTCCTCTGGGCGGTCGTGCCCACCCTGCTCTACTACCTCGGCATCTTCCTCGCCATCGAGATCGACTCGCGCAAGATCGACGTCGACTACCGCCCGCCCACCGGCCTGCGCTCGTGGCCGATCCTCAAACGCGGCTTCTACCACTTCATCTCGCTCGGCATCATCGTCGTCTTCCTCGCCCTCGGCATGGCCCCGTTCAAAGCCGTCGTCTACGCGACCCTGGTGGGCATCGGGTTCGGCATCATCGAGATCGTCCTCGCCCACCGCGGGCAGCCGAAGAGGATCCTCCGCGCGATCTGGGATGTCATCTTCGGCGCCCTGTCGACGGGCATCCGCTCGGTCCTGCCGGTCACAAGCGTGTGCGCGGCCGCCGGCATCATCGTCTCGACGATCACGAAGACCGGACTCGGCCAGGTCATCTCCGACATCCTCGTCAAGGGCGCGCAGGCGATCTCGTCGAACCCCACCGCCGTCATCGTCTTCACCTGCATCTTCGCCGCGATCGCCGTGACGATCCTCGGTCTCGCCGTGCCCGTGACCGCGTCGTTCATCATCAGCTGGGTGATCGTCGGACCCGCCCTCATCTCCCTCGGCATCCCCGAGGCGGCGGCCGCGATGTTCATCTTCTACTACGCCGTCCTCTCCGAGGTGTCCCCGCCGACCGCGCTCGCCGCCGTCGCCTCGGCCGCGATCACCGGAGGCCGTGTCATCGCGACGATGTGGCAGGCGTGCAAGTACGCGATCCCCGCCTTCCTCGTGCCCCTGGCCTTCACGTTCACCCCCGAGGGCGCGTCGCTCGTCGCCCAGGGCGGATTCCTCGGCGCGCTGTGGACCGGCGCGGTCTCCGCGTTCGCCGTCGCCGCGCTCGCCGCCGGCGCCGGCGGGTGGATCATCCGCCGCGCAGGCTGGCCCGAGCGCATCCTCTGCTTCATCGCCGCCGGCGCCCTCCTCTACCTCCAGCCGCTGTCGATGATCGTCGGCTTCACCGCTCTGATCCTCGCCGTCATCGTCCACCTCATCCTTCGCCGCCGTCCCCGGCAGACGGACCACACCCCCGCCGAGGCGGCTCTGCCGTGACCCCGCCCGTGACCTCGGTCTCCCGACCGACCACCCCCACACCGACCACCACTGAGAAAGGGAAGAGCCCATGAAGAGAACGAAGATGTTCACCGTCACCGCGGCCGCCGTCGCCGCGGTCCTCGCGCTGAGTTCGTGCGGCGGCAAACGCGAGAACACGCCTGCCGCCTCCGGCGGAGACGGCTGCACGGCCGCATCCGGGCAGATCACGATCGCAACCGGCAACTCGACGGGCGTGTACTATGTGCTCGGCGGCGGTCTCGCCCAGCTCATCTCCGACAACACGGACCTCAAGGCGACCGCCGCCGAGACCGGAGCCTCGGTGCAGAACCTCCAGCAGCTGGCGGCCGGCGACTACGACATCGCGTTCTCGCTCGCCGACACCGCCGCCGACGCGGTGTCCGGCAACGCGGACTTCGAGCAGCCTGAGGAGATCTCCGCACTGTCGCGCATCTACGACAACTACACCCAGGTCATCGTCCGCAAGGATGCGAACATCAAGACGATCGAGGACTTCAAGGGCAAGACGATCTCGACGGGCTCACCGAAGTCCGGCACCGAGGTCATCGCCAACCGCCTCATCGAATCCGCGGGACTCGCCGACGCCGACGTGACGAAGCAGCGCCTCGACCTCGCGAAGACCGTCGACGGAATGAAGGACGGCACGCTCGACGGCATGGTGTGGTCCGGCGGTCTGCCGACAGCGGGTGTCACCGACCTCTTCACCTCCAACGGCGGCGACGTCGAGTTCCTCGACATCTCCGCCCTCGAGGGGCAGATGAAGGAGATCAACCCCGTCTACGAGGTCGCCGAGATCCCCGCCGAGACGTACAAGGGCGTCGGGGCGGTCAACACGATCATCACGCCCAACGTCCTCATGGTCCGCAACGACATGGATGAGGGCACCCAGTGCGCCCTGACGAAGCTGATCTTCGACAAGAAGGCCGACCTCGAGAAGGTCCACGCGGCGGCGAAGGACATCAAGCTCGACACGGCGATGCCGCCGGAGCCGATCCCGCTCGCCCCGGGTTCGCAGACCGCGCTCGACGAACTCAACAAGTAGGCGCGCCACGCGGACGACCCCGGCGCCAAGTCAGCGAGCCCGGCGCAGAGGGGGCGGCGCTGAGTTGGCGGGCAGAGGGGCGAGTGCTGAGGGGCCAGTGC
>NZ_SCMW01000102.1:0-3769 GCF_005502845.1 Brevibacterium sp. 2SA
ACCCCTTCGCCGCGCCGGCCGCCCCGGCCCCGGTCGAGCCTGCGAGCCGTCCGGCCGCCGCGGTGCCCCAGCACGGCGGACTGATCTTCCAGGTGCCCAAGGCGGAACTCGCCGAGACGGTGAGCATCGACGACGACTTCGACGATGAGGACTTCGACGAGGACGAGACCGACGATCGCACCGACGACCGTGACGACCGCGAGGATCGTGACGACCGCGACGACGAGGGCGGCAGTCGTCGGCGCCGCCGCGGCGGACGCGGTCGCCGCTCGCGCAGCCGCGACGATGACGAGTCGGAGGCGCAGAGCTCCCGCAGCGAGAAGAGCCGGGAGAAGCCTGCGGAGAAGTCCGCGGAGAAGGACTCCGAGACCGCAGACGGCGACGAACGGCCCGCCCGCGCGAACCGTCGCGGAGACAAGGCGGAGAAGAAGTCCGACGACGACGCCCGCGACAAGACGAGCGAGAGCGACGACGACGGAGACGACGAGGACGGCGGTTCGCGCCGCCGCCGGCGTCGCCGCTCCCGCTCCCGCGGCTCCGACAGCGACGAGGTGACCTCGCTCAAGGGCTCGACGCGTCTCGAGGCCAAGCGCCAGCGGCGCAAGGAGGGCCGGGAAGCCGGTCGCCGTCGCCCCGTCATCACGGAGGCCGAGTTCCTCGCCCGCCGCGAATCCGTCGACCGCACGATGCTCGTGCGCGAGAACGGCGATCAGACGCAGCTCGTCGTCGTCGAGGACGGCATCGCCGTCGAGCACTATCTCAAGGAGAACCGTCAGCAGTCCTCCCTCATCGGCAACGTCTACCTCGGCAAGGTGCAGAACGTGCTGCCGAGCATGGAGGCCGCCTTCATCGACATCGGCAAGGGCCGCAACGCCGTCCTCTACGCCGGTGAGGTCAACTGGGACGCGCTCGGCATGGACGGCAAGGCCCGTCGCATCGAGGCCGCGCTCAGCCCCGGCGACTCCGTCCTCGTCCAGGTGACGAAGGACCCCGTCGGCCACAAGGGCGCCCGTCTGACGAGCCAGATCTCCCTGCCCGGACGCTTCCTCGTCTACGTGCCCGGCAACTCGATGACCGGCATCTCCCGCAAGCTGCCCGACGTCGAACGGGCCCGCCTGAAGAAGCTGCTCAAGGAGCTCGTCGGCGACTCCAACGGCGTCATCGTCCGCACCGCCGCCGAAGGCGCGACGGACAAGGAGCTCAGCCGCGACGTCGAGCGACTCGCGAAGCGCTGGGAGACGATCGAGAAGAAGTCGAAGTCGACGAAGGTGCTGGCCCCGCAGCTGCTCTACAGCGAACCGGACATGATCGTGCGGATCATCCGCGACGTCTTCAACGAGGACTTCAATTCGCTCGTCATCGACGGCGACGGAGCGTGGAACACGATCCACGAATACGTCGAGGCCGTCGCTCCCGACCTCCTCGAGCGGGTGCACCGCTACTCCGAGGATGAGGGGATCTTCGACCACTACCGGATCGAGGAGCAGATCCAGAAGGCCCTGCAGCGCCAGGTCAATCTGCCCTCGGGCGGCTCGCTCGTCATCGACCGCACCGAGGCGATGACCGTCATCGACGTCAACACCGGCAAGTTCACCGGGGCCGGCGGCAACCTCGAGGAGACCGTGACGCGGAACAACCTCGAAGCGGCCGAGGAGGTCATCCGACAGCTGCGTCTGCGCGACATCGGCGGCATCATCGTCGTCGACTTCATCGACATGGTCCTCGAATCGAACCGCGACCTCGTCGTGCGCCGGCTCGTCGAGTGCCTCGGCCGTGACCGGACGAAGCACCAGGTCGCCGAGGTGACCTCGCTCGGTCTCGTGCAGATGACGCGCAAGCGCATCGGCACCGGACTCGCCGAGTCGATGGTCTCCGCCGGAGCCGACCTCACCGGACGCGGCCTGCTCCTGCCCGGGTCGGAGGAGGACGGGTCGAAGGCCCATCGCGGCAACCGGTCGCAGAACTCCGAATCCTCGGGCAACGGCAAACGCGACCGGAAGCGCCGGTCGTCGAAGAACAACGAGTCGGAGTCACAGACCGAGTCGGTCGGCAACGACGCCTCGCGCTCCGCAGTGGCAGCGATCGCGAAGGCGACGCTGAAGAAGGACGACGACGCCGAGGCGGCAGACGCACAGACCGACACGGGCGCAGCCGACACGACGCCTGAGGAGAAGCCCAGCCGCGCGAAGTCCCGCGGACGCAAGCGGACGAAGAGCACCGACCGGTCCGCCGAGGCCGGCCGAGGCGACACCGACTCGCACGACGAGAAGCCGAGCACAGGCGAGGAGCAGCCGATGCTGCCCGTCGAATCGGAGCCGAAGACCACCGCACCGGCAGCGGACCCTCCTGCAGCGGCGGAGGCCGAACCGGCGGGGGAGATGCCGCTGATGATCGGCGCCGACACGACGACGAAGGTCGCCGTCGCCGCCGAGCCTGAAGCCCCGCGCCGCAAGGCCCCGGCGAAGAAGGACAAGCCGGCGGAGAAGCCCCAGGAGGCGCTGCCGACCTCGTTCGTCATCATCGGCGAGGACTGAGGCTCTTCCGCCTGCGAGCCACCGGCGAGAGCACAGCGCCCCACGTCGAATGACGTGGGGCGCTGTGCTGTCCGTGTCCGGATCCGGGCTCAGCCGCTGCCCCGGACCCGACCCCAGCCCCTGACGCGCGCGAGCCGGGCACGCGCACCGCGGCGGAGCCGAGGAGAGGGGAGCGGCGGTCAGGTGCCCGACTGCTTGTTCCGGGTCGTGCTGATCGTCGGCTGTGCGGCCTGATCGCCGCAGAGGACGATCATGAGGTTCGTGACGAGGTCGCTGCGTTCGGCGTGCCCGAGGGAGACGATGTCACGACGTTCGATCTGCTCGATCGCCGTCTCGACCATGCCCACCGCACCTTCGACGATGAGCTGCCGGGCCGCGACGACGGCCGTGGCCTGCTGCCGCTGGAGCATCGCCCGGGCGATCTCCGGAGCATACGCGAGCTGGGTGATCCGGGATTCGATGATCGACACGCCCGCGGCGGCGACCCGGGCGGCCACCTCGGCGGAGAGCTTCTCCGTGATCTCATCGGCATTGTCGCGCAGGGACATCCGATGCGGATCGGAGGAGTCGTAGGCGTAGGAGTTCGCGATATGGCGCACCGCCGTCTCGGCCTGAATGGCGACGAACTCCTCGAAGTCGTCGACCTCGAACATCGCCTGAGCCGTGTCGCGGACCTGCCAGACGACGACGGCACCGATCTCGATGGGATTGCCGTCGAGGTCGTTGACCTTGAGCGTCGAGGTCTCGTGATTGCGGATGCGCGTGGAGATCTGGATCTTCGAGAAGAGGGGATTGACGAAGCGCAGACCCGACTGACGCACCGTGCCGACGTATTTGCCATAGAGCTGGAGGACGACGGCGTGGCCGGGGGCCACCGAGGTGCAGCCCTTGAAGAGGAACATCGAGGCGATGAAGGCGAGGACTCCGAGGACGAGGAGGATGACGCCGAGCGGGTTCTGTCCGATCATCAGGCCGAAGCCGACGAGTCCGAGGAGGATCGCGACGAGGAGGAGGACGACGGCGCCGACGATCGCGAAGTAGCCCGAGACCGCGCCGGCCGGTCGTTCGCGGACCCGATCGCCCTCGACCGACTCGATGCGGGTCGGCTGATCCGGCCCTGGTCGACCGCCGGCGGGTCCGCCGGTCATCTGCGGGTGGTGGCCACCTGGGCGACCGGGCTGCGGGTGCTGCCCTTGCTGCCAGGGCTGCTGGGGCGGTGGGGTCGGGTGCTGGGG
>NZ_SCMW01000103.1:0-3181 GCF_005502845.1 Brevibacterium sp. 2SA
GCCGATGATGGGGAGGTCACCTGTCCCGCTGTCGGTCATCGCGTCCACCGGCAAGAGGGATGTCGGCGCTGTGTCGCGGAGACACGGGGAGCGTCGTAGTCGTGGGGTGCCGTCCGGGTACGTCGAGGGGTGAACGCGCGCCGAGGCGGGAGGTCGGGCTGCGTCCGCCGACGGCTGCTGGTCGGAGCCGTCGGATCGGGGCGGGTGCTGGTCATGGGGATCCGTTCGCAGAGGTGGGCGCCGGAGGGGAGCGGCGAAGTTCGCCTGGTGCGCGATGCTCGCAGCGTGGGGTGGTCGCTGCCAGCCGGTGCGCATCGGAGTGCTGGCGATGAGGGAGCTCCGCCGTCTCGTCCTCGCAGGAGGAGTCAGACGGTCGGGGCATCGCAGCCTGAGCCGGGGAATCGAGGCACGGAGGTGACCGTGCATCACGGATTCCGAAGGTCGCTCACCGGTATGGAATTTTCATTCCAGAGTAGAACATTGCGTGCCGAATGTAACCCCACTTTTAGAAGATTTTTCAATGACGTCATCGATGAGGCGGGCTTGTCAGGTGTGCTTGCCTGTAACGGAAACCGTCGCGAGAGGGCTCTGACGCGGCATGCAGGGCATCGCGGGCGCCGGCTGAGGGTGCGGTGGGCGAGCGGGTCGAGGTGCTGTCGAGTCAGCTTGCGAAGTCGGCGAGGAAGCGGTCGGCACGGGCGAGGAGAAGGGCGGCGCTCTCGGGCTCGAAGTCCGGTGATTCGGGGTCGCTGAAGAGGTGTGAGCTGCCCGGGTAGAGGAAGGACTCGGCCGGTGCCCCGGCAGCGGCGGCGGATTCCATGAGGGTCTCCGCGAGGACCGGCGTGCGCCATTCGTCCTCGACGGCGAAGTGGATCTGCACGGGCACCTGCGGCTGCCAGCGGGTTCGGGAGGGGAAGCCGCCGCCGTGGAAGAGGAGGGCCCCGCGGGCGCGGGAATCGTTCTTGCCCATCTGCTGGGCGACGCTCGCTCCGAGCGAGAGCCCTGCGAACACGAGCGGCCCGGTCAGCGCGCTGGTGAGTTCGGTGACGCGGTCGACCAGCGTCCGAAACCCGACGTCCCGGGAATGGGCCACCCCCGCCTCGGCGCTGGTGAAGGTCTGCCCCGCATAGAAGTCGGGGGTGTGGACCTCGTGTCCCCGGCTGCGGAACTCGTCGGCGATGCGGCCGATGCCGGGAGTGAGCCCGAACGCGGAGTGGAGGAGGACGATGCGGCTCATGAGCGTGTCCTGCCTGGTCAGCGACTCTGACCGCGGGCGATGTGGAAGGTGTCCGCGCGGGCGGTGGCCCAGTCGGCGGCCCAGTCCTCGGGGGCGCCGTTGAGCAGTTCGCCGGGTTCGAGCCAGTCGTAGAGGCGGGCGTAGGACCAGGATTCGGTCGGGGAGAGGTTGCGGCGGAGCATCGTCGGTTCGAGTTCGCTGGGATGGGCCGCGCCCATCGAGGCCATGAGGCGGACCGCCTCGGCGACGGTGCCGTCGTGGTAGTTGCGCACGCGTTCGGCCTTGTCGGGGACGTAGATCGCGCGAGCGCGGCGGGCATCCTGGGTGGCGACGCCGACGGGGCACTTGCCGGTGTGGCACTCCTGGGCCTGGATGCAGCCGACGGCCATCATCATGGCGCGGGCCGAGTTCGTGAAGTCGGCGCCCTGGATGAGGCGCTTGACGATGTCGGAGCCGCTCGCGACCTTGCCGGAGGCGCCGATCTTGATCTGATCGCGCAGCCCCGCGCCGACGAGCGCATTGTGGACGATCATCAGGCCCTGGGTGAGGGGGAGGCCGACGTTGTCCTCGAACTCCAGGGGTGCGGCACCGGTGCCGCCCTCGGAGCCGTCGACGATGATGAAGTCGGGGGTGATCCCGGTTTCGAGCATCGCCTTGCAGATCGCGAGGAACTCGGTGCGGGAGCCGACGCAGAGCTTGAAGCCGGCGGGTTTGCCCCCGGAGAGCTCGCGCATCTTCGCGATGAACCGGAGCAGCTCGATCGGGGTCGAGAAGACGCGGTGGTTCGGCGGGCTGATGCATGTCTGACCGACGGGCACGTCGCGGATCTTCGCGATCTCCTCGGTGACCTTCTTGCCGGGGAGGACGCCGCCGAGGCCGGGCTTGGCCCCCTGGGAGAGCTTGAGCGAAGTCATCTTGACCTGCGGGTCCTGGGCCTTCGCGGCGAACTTGTCGGGATCGAAGTCGCCGTCGGGGGTGCGGGCGCCGAAGTATCCGGTGCCGAGCTCCCAGATGAGGTCGCCGCCGAACTCCTGGTGGTACGGGGAGATCGAGCCCTCGCCGGTGTCCTGGGCGAAGCCGCCCATCGCGGCGCCCTTGTTGAGCGCGCGCACGGCGTTGTCGCTGAGCGAGCCGAAGCTCATCGCGGAGACGTTGAGCAGGGAGATGTCGTAGGGCTGAGTGCAGTCCTTGCCGCCCACCCGGATCCGCGGCGGGGTGGGGGAGTTGGGCAGCGGGGTCGTCGAGTGCATGAGCGCTTCGTAGCCGGTGCGGTCGACGTCGTGCTCGGTGCCGAAGGCGTGCTCGGAGAGGATGCCCTTCGACCGTTCGTAGATCGTCGTGCGGGCGTCGCGGCTGAAGGGTCGGCCGTCCCAGTTCCGTTCGATGAAGTACTGCTGGATCTCCGGTCGGATCGACTCGAGGAGGAAGCGCGCGTGTCCCGCGATCGGGTAGTTGCGCAGGATCGAGTGCTTCTTCTGCGTGACGTCCCACGCGGCGAGTGCCCCGAGTCCGACCGCCGAGGCGGCTGCGGCGATCCGCGCGATGCGCTGTCCCGTGGTCTCACCGGTGACCAAGCGAACGATGGGGAGCTGACCTTTCATTGCGCCTCCTTGGGTTGCGCGTCATCGCAGGCACGCACCGAGGCGGCGGTGCGCGACGGTGGTCCCTGCGCGGACTGACGGTGCCGCGGGAACTGACGGCTCTGTGCAGAACTATCGGCTCTGTGCGGAACTGATGGTGCTGTGGGTACTGATGGGTCTGTGCGTATCTGACGGCTCTGTGCGGGCGGCGAGCCGCGCGGAGAAGCGCGGACGACGTGCACAGGTGTGCTTCAAGCCGAGCCTAGACTGCCGAGACTGAGATTTCAGGAAAGGGCCACCTGAGTTTTCGTGAACCCTGGGAGGTCTCAGGGAGATATCAACGTTCGGGGTGGGTGTTCGGACG
>NZ_SCMW01000104.1:0-3157 GCF_005502845.1 Brevibacterium sp. 2SA
GCCCCTGCCCGCCCGGCAGGCTCACCGACTGGTAGAGCATGTCATCGGTCGGCGCCTGACCGATCGCCTCCCGCAGATCCGCGCTCACCGGCATCTCCGCCGCCGACTCGGCCGAGGAGTCCATGCCGACGCTGATCGTCGAGAACGACGAGTTCGGGTCCCGCGGCTGGAGGGTGAGCGCGTAGACCGAGCCGGTCGAGCGGTTGAAGATCGATGAGAGCTGGGAGGACAGGTTCTCCTGGGTCACGGCCTGCCCGTCGGCCGGGGCGACGCTGCGCAGTTCGGCGACGATCGTCGCCGCCTGCTTCGACAGGGAGTCGAGCCGGTTGTCGAAGAGCCCGCGGGAGATCTGCTGGGACATGTACGTGCCGACACCGAAGATCGCCACCGAGGTGAGGATCACGGTGAGGACGACGATCCGCACCTGCAGGGAGTAGCTGAACGACCGGCGGATGAACGCCCAGAGGCTCGTGAGTCCGTTCGCTGTGGTGCGGAGGGCTCCGCGCACGGCGGAGGTGGGGTTCACGCCGCTCGGCCCGCCTTGTACCCGACCCCGCGGACGGTGACGATGATGTCCGGCTTCTCCGGATCGCGTTCGATCTTCGAGCGCAGGCGCTGGACGTGGACGTTGACGAGCCGGGTGTCGGCAGCATGCCGGTAGCCCCACACCTCTTCGAGCAGGGTCTCACGCGAGAACACCTGCCAGGGCTTGCGGGCCAGGGCGACGAGGAGGTCGAATTCGAGGGGGGTCAGCGAGATCGGCGCCCCGCCCTTCGTCACGGTGTGCCCGGCGACGTCGACGACGACATCGCCGACGGTGAGCAGTTCGGGAGCCTGCGGCTCGGAGATGCGCAGACGCGCCCGCACCCGGGCGATGAGCTCCTTGGGCTTGAACGGCTTCGGCACGTAGTCGTCGGCGCCGGATTCGAGACCGAGGACGACGTCGACGGTGTCCGACTTCGCCGTGAGCATGATGATCGGCACCGCGGAGACGTCGCGGATCTCCCGGCAGACCTCGAGCCCGTCCTTGCCGGGCAGCATGAGGTCGAGGAGCACGAGGTCGGGTCCCACCTTCTGGAACTCGTCGAAGGCCTGGTCGCCGGTCGCGGCGAAGAAGGGTTCGAAGCCCTCACTTTTGAGCACGATTCCGATCATCTCGGCCAGAGCCGTGTCATCATCAACTACGAGGATACGAGCGTTCATACCTCCATTGTCGCTTAAAGTCATGTGAAGTTTCGACCGGGACACCCGGTGACGGCCATCCGTGGCAGGATTGTCTGCAATGGGACGAGAGAACGCATGGACTTCGCAGGTCGACTGGCGAACCGGCCGGTGGCAGCCTCGCAGTCCGTCTCCGGGGCATTCGCCGTGGCGACCGCCGCTTCCCCGCGGCATCCTCCCCAAGCGTCCCCTGACGTTCTTCGAGGTCCTCGACGCCGGCTTCCGCCTGCTCCGCTTCATCCCATCCCTGGCCATCGGCGCCCCGCTCATCGTCTTCACCCTCGGCACGCTGGCGCTCACCGCTGCCGGCACGGCGCTGACGCTGACCTTCCTGCCGTTCCTCTCAGACGTCATGGCCGACGACGAGGCGATGTCGGGCCTCGCGCTCCTCGCGCAGCTCGGATCGTTCGTCCTCGGCCTGCTCAGCCTCGGGCTCGTCCACTTCCTCGCCGGACTGCTCGCCCCCGGGGCCGAGAACTCCTTCGGGGCACGGCGGACGACGCTGACGCAGGCCTGGCGCGCCCTGGCCGGACGCCGCTGGCGGCTCATCGGGGCGGCCGTGCTCATCACCGGCATCGACACCGTGCTGCTGGCGCTGGTCGCGGGCCCCGCCGTGGCCGCCGGCCTCCTCGGCGCTCCCATCATCGGCGGTGTCATCGGACTCATCCTCCTCGGTGTCTGGGTGCTCGCCGTCGTCTGGCTCAACCTGCGCCTGGCCTTCACCGGTGCGGTGATCGCCGCCGAGGGCCTCGGCATCGGCGCGGCCCTCGCCCGCTCGTGGCGGCTGACCGGCAGCGGCTTCTGGCGGACCCTCGGCCAGCTCGGACTCGGGTACCTGCTGGCCAATCAGTTCATCCAGCTCGTCATCGCTCCCTTCATCTTCGTCCTCACCATCGTCCTCACCGCGCTCCTCTCGACCTCCGGCGGGGACACCGCGGTGATGACGGCGATCGCGGTCACCGCAGGCGCCCTCGTCCTCGCCCTCACCGCAGTCTCCTCCGCCGTCCTCTACGGCTACTTCTCGTGCCTCGTGTGCGCGAGCTATTTCGATGCCCGGATGCGCAGCGAGGGCTTCGACCTCGTCGTCATCCGCACCGAGGAGGCGGCCGCGTCATGATCCCGCCCGTCATCGCCTCCGCCGCCTCCGGGGTCATCGACCGTGACACCGGTCGCGAGTGGATCAACCGCGAACTCAGCCGCAGCGAGTACGCGGAGAACGACCTCACACCGCTCGAACAGCTCGGGCGCTGGCTCGGCGATGTCTGGGCCACGCTCCTCTCCGCGGCGCTGAAGGGGAACTCGCCGTGGCTGCTCCTCCTCGTCGTTGCGGGCGTCGCGGTGCTCATCGGGCTCATCGTCTGGCGGGTGCGGCGCCTGGGACTGCGGCGGGCCCGGATGCCGTTGGCGGCCTTCGACGCCGTCGTCGCCACCCCGCGCCCCGAACCCTGGCGGGAGAGCGCCCGAGCCGCCCACGAACGCGGCGATCATCGCACCGCGGTCATCGACGAGGCCCGGGCGATCTTCGCCGTCCTCGGCCTCAGACACGTCATCGACCTCGAAGCCGCGCAGACCGCGAACGAGATCACCCGCGTCGCCGGCACCGCCCTGCCCGCTCACGCGACCGCGCTGGCGCAGGTCTCGCGCGTCTTCAACGACCTCATGTTCGGGCCCGACGACGAGCTCGGGCTGACCGATCTCGCGGGCGTCTACGCCGAGTTCCTCGCCCTCGACGCCGAGCTCGACGCCCTGTCCGCTCACCGTGACGTCGCCGCCCGGAGCGGCGGCGTCTCGCGGACCGTGACCGCCGAGGCGGGACGATGAGCGCGGCCATCGATGTCGCCACCCGCGGCACCCGGAGCACCGCGGCGGTGCCGCTGAGCGCCCGGCTGCGCTCGGCCGGGGTGTGGATCGTCGGCGCCGTCGTCGTCCTCATCAC
>NZ_SCMW01000105.1:0-3038 GCF_005502845.1 Brevibacterium sp. 2SA
GTGGACGAGGGGCGGGCCCTCCACCACCCCCTCCGCCCGGAGTGTCTGCAACACAACTATTTATGTCCCGCATGTCGCATTTTGGGCCTTTTGCATTGGCCGACGAAAGAGGCCAAAGTATCAGCGCTACTGACACAAGTACTATCAGGGCATTTGTGAATGAGAGCGACCACCGGGACTTTAACAACGGCGTTCCTTCAGCGATTGAGAAGACACCTTCCACGCGCCATCCTCGCGCGTGATGACGTGTTCCATAGTTGCATCATCAGATTTCGGGGTAGTGGACTGGTCTTTTGGAGCTAGCGACCACTCGGTCAAGTCAAAACAGAACTGCACACTTACAGATTCGGGCGAGGTAGTGTCGCCAGGTGGTGAGTATGAAGCGACATTCACTTTGGTGGGCACAATGTTCCCCTGAAACACATATGACCCGTCTTCGATTACGTCGATGTCACCCTCGATCGATTCGAGTGCCTCGCCTCTCGCATATTTAGAGAAGTCTTCCGCCGCGCCGAAGTCACCCGCGTATGCTTCATTGACCGAAGTCCAGAACCCTTCGAACGCCACCAGCGCCCCGTCGACCGCCTTCTTCTCGTCATCGGTGAGGTCGAGGTCGGTGGTGTACTCGGGGACAGCCGGCGTCGACTCGCCGGCCGAGGGCCCCGCCGCGGGAAGAGTCGATGTCGGCGCTGCGACCGGGGAGTTGTCCTCACATCCGGTGACGACCGCCCCGACGGCGGCTACAGCCGCAATTGCGGCAACCGTGCGGAGACGACGACGGATGGTGGTGCGACGAGCTGGTGTAGCGATTCCGGTTCTCATTCCACGCCTCTGTGGTCCGTGATGCTGACACTGCGGTTCGTGCCGATGGCACCTGAGATGGCCAGGCGCCAGGGTGTCCCACATTATGCGAGAACTCATGGATTGAGAACAGATGCAGTTGAATCTGTGGATAACCTGCTCACGAGTCGGCCGTTCACTCGGTGGCTCTGACAGGGGAGTAACCTAGTCGTCAGACCTACTCGCTGAGACAGCGAGACCCGTGTGAGATAGGTGCTGTACGCAACATGACTGACCTGGCGTGGATTCCGACCGCAACGCCGTCCCTGAAAGCTTTTCTCGGCTTCGACCTGCAGCCGATACCCGTCATACCCGTCATCGCGGGTCTCGTCGCTCTCGCCTATGTCATCGGATGGATTCGTCTCGCCGTCCAGAAGCGTCCGTGGCCGGCATGGCGAGGGATCCTCTTCCTCCTCGGCTGCCTGCTCCTCGCCGCGACCATGGGCCTCGCGATCGAGGGTTACGGCCAGGTCATGTTCTCAGTCTTCATGTTCCAGCAGATGACCCTCATGATGGCCGTGCCACCGCTGCTCCTCCTCGGCGCTCCCGGAACGCTCCTGCTTCGCTCGACACCGAGGAACCTGCCGGGCCGCATGGTGCTGAGGACGGCCATCTTCGGGCTGCGCTCGTGGCCGGGCAAGATCATCGTCCACCCGCTGTTCTCGATCCCGCTGTTCCTCGCTCTCTTCTACGGCCTCTATCTCTCCGACGCCGCGAGCTGGGTCTTCAACCAGGGCGTCGGAGTCCACATCGCGCTCGAACTCGTCTTCCTCTTCACAGGAATCGTCTTCAATGCGACGCTCATCCCGGCTGACCCGCTTCCTGTGCCCGAATCGCACGTCGTCCGCATCTTCCACTCCTTCATGGAAGCCGGTCTGCACGCATTCTTCGGTGTCATCGTCATGATGGCGGCGCTGCCTCTGGTCGATCGGTTCGCCCAACTCCCGCCGAGGTGGGGCATCGACCCCATGGAAGATCAGAAGCTCGCCGGTGGGATCGCGTGGGCCTACGGCGAGGGTCCCGCCGTCATCATTCTCCTCATCATCCTCATCACCTGGTTCCGTCAGGAGTCGAAGAACAACAAGATCCGTGACCGCGAGGTCGCGATGCACGGCGACAAGGAGTTGGACGCCTACAACGACTACCTCCGCCAGCTCGCCGAGAGTGAGGGCCGCGGCTCGACTGCCGAACGCTGAGTTCGCGGTTCGACTCCCGAGCGCTGAGCCCGGGGATAAACTTCCGAGCGCTGAGTCCGGGGCCCGATCTTCGGCCGTTGTGCGATCACCGGTCGTTACTCGACCGGCGGCCATCGTTCGACCAGGCGTGATTGTTTGACCAGCGACGCTTGTTCGCCAAGTGTTTATCGTTCGACCAGAAGCCCTTGCTCGTCCAGTCATCATTGTCCGAACGGCCGTCGTCGACGGCCGGCGCGTATCGCTGTCACTGGCTGGACAGGCGTCAGTCGTGGGGTCGTGTCTGTGCCGGACTGTAGCGTAGACCCACCCTGGAACACACACGACCCCCTGCTGACACCAAAGTCGGATCACGCAACGGCACCGGGACAACACAGCTCGGCCTAGAAATCGAAGACGCTAGAACTCGCGCAAAATAGTCGAACAAAAAACAAACAAACATCTTGACACACACCACAAAGGTGTATAATAGGTCACACGACATGGACAATGGCGAATGGACCCCTGGACACCATGACTCTCACCCCGAACCGCAAGCACCCCACCCCCGGCGACGACGCCGCGGGTGCGCCCACGGGCGGGTCGTCTTCGTCGGAGTCCTCCCCACCCTCGGGTGAAGTACCGGCCGCCGGGTCGCTGTTCGATCAGCTCACCAACGCCGGCATCGACCTCACCGGACACCCCCTCGCCGACACCTTCACCACCCTCACCCCGACCCCACCCGCCGAGGATCCCGGGCCTGAACCGGAGAGCACTTACTTCGACACAGTCGACGACGATGTCTTCGACGGCGGCACCGGCGACGGCAATGACCTCGAAAGCAATAGTGCAGGCCAACCCGGTCCCGCCGGTTCGCTCCATACGGGCACCACCGTCCGCTGTGACGGAACTTTGGGCTGTGTCAAGTTTCGTAGACGATCTCTTTGTGGATCAGGCGGCGATCGCGGCCTGAAGGGTGTAGTCGGCGCGCGCTTCGGCGGGCGTGCGGTAGCCGAGGCTCGAGTG
>NZ_SCMW01000106.1:0-3025 GCF_005502845.1 Brevibacterium sp. 2SA
GCCGAGGTCGCGCAGTTCGTACATCATCTGGTAGGTCAGCGTGCCCGACTTCGAGACGAGTCCGAGCTTGCCCTTCTTCGTGATGTTCGCCGGGATGATGCCGGCCAGGGACTGCTCGGGCGAGATGATGCCCGGGCAGTTGGGGCCGATGATCCGGGTGGTGTTGCCGGCCTTCTGGGCGCGGGCCCAGACCTCGGCGGAGTCCTGGACCGGGATGCCCTCGGTGATGATGACGAGCAGGCCGATGCCGGCGTCGATCGCCTCGATCGCCGCGTCCTTCGAGAAGGCGGGCGGAACGAAGGCCACGGACACGTCGGCACCGGTCTTCTCCATCGCCTCGGCGACGGAGGCGAAGACGGGAAGCTCGATGTCGTCGCCGTTCTTGTCGACGTGCTTGACGGTGGTGCCGGCCTTGCGGGCGTTGACGCCGCCGACGACGTTCGACCCGGCCGCGAGCATGCGGGCGGTGTGCTTCGTGCCCTCCCCGCCGGTGATGCCCTGGACGATGATCTTCGAATCGGAATTCAGGAAGATAGACATGGGTGTGAGAGACCTTTCCTTACTTGGCGGCTGCCAGTTCGGCGGCCTTGTCGGCTCCACCGTCCATGGTGTCGACCTGGGTGACGAGCGGGTGAGCGGCCTCGGCGAGGATCGCCCGGCCCTCTTCGACGTTGTTGCCGTCGAGGCGGACGACGAGCGGCTTGGTCGCCTGGTCGCCGAGGATCTCCAGGGCCTTGACGATGCCGCGGGCCACCTCGTCACAGGCGGTGATGCCGCCGAAGACGTTGACGAAGACGGCCTTGACCTGGTCGTCGCCGAGGATGACGTCGAGTCCGTTGGCCATGACCTCGGCCGAGGCGCCGCCGCCGATGTCGAGGAAGTTCGCGGGCTTGACGTTGTCGTGCTTCTCACCGGCGTAGGCGACGACGTCGAGCGTCGACATCACGAGGCCTGCGCCGTTGCCGATGATTCCGACCTCACCGTCGAGCTTGACGTAGTTGAGGTCGAGTTCCTTGGCCTTGAGTTCGAGCGGGTCCTCGGCGTCGATGTCGCGCAGCTCTTCGTGGTCGGGGTGACGGAAGTCCGCGTTCTCATCGAGCGAGACCTTGCCGTCGAGGGCGAGGATGTCACCGGCACCGGTCTTGACGAGCGGGTTGACCTCGACGAGGGTGGCGTCCTCCTTCTCGAAGACGGTCCACAGGGAGGTCAGCACAGGAGCGACCTTCGCTGCGGTCTCGGCGTCGAAGCCGGCCGCCTCGGCGATCTCCTTGGCTTTGGCGTCGTCGATGCCGTCGATGGCGTTGACGGGGATCTTCGCCAGCGCTTCGGGGCGTTCGACCGCGAGCTGCTCGATCTCCATGCCGCCTTCCTTCGAGCACATGGCGAGGTAGGTGCGGTTGGAGCGATCGAGGAGAACGGAGAAGTAGTACTCTTCGGCGATGTCCGCACCTTCGGCGATCATCACCTTCTTCGTGATGTGGCCCTTGATGTCGAGACCGAGGATCTCGTTCGCACGTGCTTCGGCCTCGTCCGGATTCTTCGCGACCTTGACGCCGCCGGCCTTGCCGCGGCCGCCGATCTTCACCTGCGACTTGACGACGACCACGCCGCCGCCGAGCTCTTCAGCTGCCTTCTTCGCTTCTTCTGGTGTCGTGGCGACCTGGGCCTTGAGCACGGGCACTCCGTGCTTCTCGAACAGGTCACGCGCTTGATACTCGAAAAGATCCACGTGTCTTCCTTCGTTTCGTCTGCAGGGATTTTCCACCCAGCATTCGTACGGGGTCGTTTGGCCCCGCAAGAGCGTTGACGGATGCAACAACCAGGCACCACTTTATTCCCAACAGCACCCGAGCATCCAAACACGCAGGCCGCGAACGTAACGAATATCTCGTGAAAAAGTATCTTGGTCGTCAAGATTCTTGATCTGGACGTAATATCGGATCATGGATGAGGTGGATCGGATCGTCGCCGCGTGGCGACACGAACGTCCTGACCTCGATGTCTCCCCCATGGAGATCCTCTCCCGCGTGAGCAGACTGTCGCGTCAGCTCGACCGCGCACGGAAGTCGAGCTTCTCCGACTACGGCATCGAGAGCTGGGCCTTCGACGTGCTCTCGGCCCTGCGCCGCTCCGGCGAGCCCTACCAGCTCTCCCCCTCGACGCTCCTGCAGGAGACGCTCGTGACGAGCGGGACCATGACCAACCGCATCGACCGCCTCGTCACCGCCGGCTGGGTCGAGCGTCTGCCCGATCCCGACGATCGCCGCGGAGTGCTCGTGCGCCTCACCGAGGCGGGGCGGGCGACCGTCGACTCCGCCCTCGCCGATCTCCTCGTCAAGGAGCGCGACATCCTCGCCGGGCTCACCCCGGCCGGCCGACGCAAACTCGCGTCCCTGCTCCGGGAGCTCTCGACCGGCTTCGACGGCGACGAGGACTGAGCACGATGGCCGATCCCACTTCTGCCGCCGAGGCGACCGCCGACTCCCTGCGCCACTGGACTCCGGTGGCGCCGCCTCGGCGGGAGACGATCGTCGGGACGTCGGTCGACCTCGTGCCGCTCGATCCCGCCCGGCACGGCGACGGCCTCTTCGCGGCCGCGATCGCCCCCGGCGCCGAGGAGCGCTTCGCCTACCTGCCCGAGCACCCGCCGCGCGATCGCGCGGAGTTCGACGCGTGGCTCGACACTGCTGCCGCCTCGGCCGATCCTCTCTTCTTCGCCGTCGTCGACCGCGCGACCGGGCGGGCCGAGGGACGACAGGCCCTCATGCGCATCGACACCGCCAACGGCGTCATCGAGATCGGCAACATCCTCTGGGGTCCGGCGATCGCCCGCACCCGTGCGGCCACCGAGGCATTCTTCCTCACCGCCGACGCCGTGTTCGCGGCCGGGTACCGCCGGTTCGAATGGAAGTGCAACAACGACAACGCGCCGTCGAAGCGGGCGGCCACCCGGTTCGGCTTCACCTTCGAGGGTGTCTTCCGCCAGCACCTCATCGTCAAGGGACGCAACCGCGACACCGCGTGG
>NZ_SCMW01000107.1:0-2053 GCF_005502845.1 Brevibacterium sp. 2SA
TGTGGGGACGGATTTGCCTACCCCCACGTGCTACAACCTTAGACCACGACAACCATCGCGTGGCCTGGCTACCTTTCTGCGTCACACCTCACGCTGACCGACTCCACACTCAGGTCCTCACCTCACCCCGCACACCGAATCCGAAGACCCAGTCGGGGGATCGGGGAGTTAGTCTCATGTGTTTTGGTATTGTCGGTTGTGTGTCGGTACCAGAATATCAACTGGTTGTCCATCGACTACGCCTGTCGGCCTCGCCTTAGGTCCCGACTTACCCAGGGCGGATTAGCCTAGCCCTGGAACCCTTGGTCATCCGGTGGACGGGTTTCTCACCCGTCTTTCGCTACTCATGCCTGCATTCTCACTCGTGACGCCTCCACCACTCGTTCACACGGCGACTTCACTGGCGACACGACGCTCCCCTACCCAACACCACACCATTACAGTATCGTGGTGCTGCCACAACTTCGGCGGTGTACTTAGCCCCGCTACATTATCGGCGCTCAATCACTTGACCAGTGAGCTATTACGCACTCTTTCAAGGGTGGCTGCTTCTAAGCCAACCTCCTGGTTGTCTTCGCAACTGAACATCCTTTCCCACTCAGCACACGCTTAGGGGCCTTAGTTGATGGTCTGGGCTGTTTCCCTCTCGACAATGAAGCTTATCCCCCACTGTCTCACTGCCACGCTGAACCTTACCGGCATTCGGAGTTTAGTTGACGTCAGTAACCCGGTGGGGCCCATCAGCCATCCAGTAGCTCTACCTCCGGCAAGAACCACGCAACGCTGCACCTAAATGCATTTCGGGGAGAACCAGCTATCACAGAGTTTGATTGGCCTTTCACCCCTAACCACAGGTCATCCCCTCCATTTTCAACTGAAGTGGGTGCGGGCCTCCACAACATCTTACTGCTGCTTCACCCTGCCCATGGCTAGATCACTCCGCTTCGGGTCTAGGACACGCGACTGACACCGCCCTGTTCGGACTCGCTTTCGCTACGGCTACCCCACACGGGTTAACCTCGCCACGCACCGCTAACTCGCAGGCTCATTCTTCAAAAGGCACGCCATCACCACAACCAGGGTGGCTCTGACGGATTGTAAGCACATGGTTTCAGGTACTCTTTCACTCCCCTCCCGGGGTACTTTTCACCATTCCCTCACGGTACTGATCCGCTATCGGTCATCAGGAAGTATTTAGCCTTACCAGGTGGTCCTGGCAGATTCACACGGAATTCCACGAGTTCCGTGCTACTCGGGGACATGCATCACACCGGGGTGACCTGTTTCGTCTACGGGACTCTCACCCACTGCGGTCCTGTTTCCCACCAGGTTCGACTACAGATCACACACATCAGCGTCTCGGTCATGCTGAACCGAACACACACACCCCACAACACCCAAACAGCAACACCAGCACGCTCTCACACTGTCAGGGTTTAGGCTCATCCAGTTTCGCTCGCCACTACTCCCGGAATCATTCTTATTTTCTCTTCCTACGGGTACTGAGATGTTTCACTTCCCCGCGTTCCCTCCACACACCCTATATATTCAGGTGCGGGTCACCACACTCACATGTGGCGGGGTTTCCCCATTCGGACATCCTCGGATCACAGCCCGTTTATCGGCTCCCCGAGGCTTATCGCAGATTTCCACGTCCTTCATCGGCTCCTGATGCCAAGGCATCCACCATGCGCTCTTACACACTCACACACCACCCATGAGGGTCGGTTATGTGTGTGTGCGCGAAAATATCACACTAAGAATTTTTGACTCAAAGAAAATCACACTACACACCAGCCAAAGGCTGGTGCTTGATGCTCGCGTCCACTATACGATTCTCAAACCACTACCAAACACCACCCCACACCTGACAGCAGTACTGCCAGCAGCGGGTTGGGTTGGGGCCTGTGGAACCACATGTTGTGATTCCAGGACCCAACAGCGTGCCTGCCCTACCCCCGACCATCAACCCTGTGATCCCACACGATGACTTGGCACCGGCAGGCAGGAGGTCAGGAGAAATGTGATGTTCCACCCTTGAGCAACCCACCCG
>NZ_SCMW01000108.1:0-1661 GCF_005502845.1 Brevibacterium sp. 2SA
GCAGGGCCGTGACCGTGATCGCGACGGCAAGCCCGGCCGGGAGCGCGGGGCGCGCAACCGCGAGGGCATGGTCACCTACCGTCTCGCGGTCGGCCGCAACGAGCGCGTCCAGCCGGGGTCGATCGTCGGTGCGATCGCGAACGAAGGCGGTATCACCTCGAAGCAGATCGGCCACATCGACATCCGGTCGAACCACACGCTCGTCGACCTGCCGCAGGATCTCGATCCGGGCGTGCTCAAGAAGCTCGCGCACACGGAGATCCAGGGTCGGCCGATCGACATCCGCCCCGATTCGGGTCGTCCGGGCCGTCCGTTCAAGAAGCGCAACTTCGACAAGCAGCCCGGCGACAACCGCAACTTCCGCGGCGACCGTCGCGGCGGCGGCAAGAAGTTCGGCGGCCGTGACCGCGATCGTTCGCGCGACCGCTACTGAGATCCGCCCCTGAAGGGCCCGCAGCGTCCGCGCTGCGGGCCCTTCGGGCATCCTGGGGGCGATTGCCTCGGGGGCCGTCCGTCCTCCGGCAGGTTCCTGGTGCTCCGTTCCTGCGGCGGACTTCCGGCGACCGCCTGGGTGCCGCCGATTGCGGCTCACGTGAGTTTCGGGGGCTCAGTTCCGGAACAGAGCCGTGGAAACCAGGGTGAGCCCGAACCGTCGGCAGGCCCCACACATCGGCCCGAGTCGACTCTCAGCGCGGACCCCACCGGGTTCGCGCCAGTCTGATCCGAGATCGCCAGTACAGGCAGTGACCATCGCGGATCGAACCAGCGCACACCGCCGAGTCCCCGGCACAATGACGGGCCGGACGTCACACGGAGCCCCCGGCCCGAACGCCGCCCGGGCACCAACGGGAACAGCTCACGTGAGTTTCGAGGGCTCAGTTCGTGAACAGTGCCGTGGATACCAAGGTGAGCCCGAACAGTCGGGCAGTCGCACGCGCACGTTCCCTCGCACACCTGGTGGAGGCCCCACGGCCCCTTCCGAACAGGAAACGCCTCGCCCTCAGGCTCCGGCGGCCTCGCCCGGGCGGTCGATGGCGCCGCCGAAGCGGCGGTCGCGTCGCGCGTACTCCTCGATCGCCGCCCACAGGGTGCGCCGGTCGACGTCAGGCCAGAGCACGTCCTGGAACACCATCTCGGCGTACGCGGACTGCCAGAGGAGGAAGTTCGAGGTCCGTTGCTCCCCCGACGACCGGACGAAGAGGTCGACGTCGGGCACCTGGGGCGCGTAGAGCCGGGCGCGCAGGGTCTTCTCGCTCACCTTGCCGGGCTTGAGCCGGCCGGCGGCCACCTCCGCGGTGATCTCATTGACGGCATCGACGATCTCCGAGCGTCCGCCGTAATTCACGCAGAACTGGAGGGTCAGGCCAGTGTTGTGCTTCGTCATCTCGGCGGCGGTCTCGAGTTCGTCGATGACCGAGCGCCACAGACGCCCCCGCCGTCCCGACCACACGATGCGCACGCCCAGGGCGTTGAGCTCGTCACGGCGCCGGCGGATGACATCGCGGTTGAAGCCCATGAGGAAGCGGACCTCCTCGGGTGAGCGCTTCCAGTTCTCCGTCGAGAACGCGTATGCCGACAGGTAGTCGACGCCGATCTCGATGGCCCCGTGGATGACGTCGAGGAGGGAGGCCTCGCCGGCCTTGTGTCCCTCGGTCCGCGGC
>NZ_SCMW01000109.1:0-1407 GCF_005502845.1 Brevibacterium sp. 2SA
AGGGATGGAAATCTCATCTCGGAGCAGGCTTCCCGCTTAGATGCTTTCAGCGGTTATCCTTCCCGAACGTAGCCAACCAGCCATGCACCTGGCGGTACAACTGGCACACCAGAGGTTCGTCCGTCCCGGTCCTCTCGTACTAAGGACAGCCCTCCACAAATTTCCTACGCACGCAGCGGATAGGGACCGAACTGTCTCACGACGTTCTAAACCCAGCTCGCGTACCGCTTTAATGGGCGAACAGCCCAACCCTTGGGACCGACTCCAGCCCCAGGATGCGACGAGCCGACATCGAGGTGCCAAACCATGCCGTCGATATGGACTCTTGGGCAAGATCAGCCTGTTATCCCCGAGGTACCTTTTATCCGTTGAGCGACCACGCTTCCACAAGCCATGGCCGGGTCACTAGTCCCAGCTTTCGCTCCTGCTCGACACGTCCGTCTCACAGTCAAGCTCCCTTGTGCACTTACACTCGACACCTGATTGCCAACCAGGCTGAGGGAACCTTTGGGCGCCTCCGTTACTCTTTAGGAGGCAACCGCCCCAGTTAAACTACCCATCAGGCACTGTCCCTGAACCCGATCAGGGTCCGAAGTTAAGGAATCCAGAATGGTCAGAGTGGTATTTCACTTGCCGACTCCACCCGATCTGGCGACCAGGCTTCAACATCTCCCACCTATCCTACACAAACCACACCGAAGCCCAATACCAAACTATAGTGAAGGTCTCGGGGTCTTTCCGTCCTGCTGCGCGTAACGAGCATCTTTACTCGTAATGCAATTTCGCCGAGTTCGTGGTTGAGACAGCAGAGAAGTCGTTACGCCATTCGTGCAGGTCGGAACTTACCCGACAAGGAATTTCGCTACCTTAGGATGGTTATAGTTACCACCGCCGTTTACTGGGGCTTAAATTCTCCGCTTCACCCTTACGGGTTAACGGGTCCTCTTAACCTTCCAGCACCGGGCAGGCGTCAGTCCGTATACATCGACTTACATCTTCGCACGGACCTGTGTTTTTAATAAACAGTCGCTTCTCTCTGGCCTCTGCGACCACCACCAGCTCCCAACCGCAAGGGTTGTTCACCAGGATGGCCCCCCTTCTCCCGAAGTTACGGGGGCATTTTGCCGAGTTCCTTAACCACGATTCTCTCGATCACCTTAGTATTCTCTACCTGACCACCTGTGTCGGTTATAGGGTACGGGCAACACACACCCTCACGTCGATGCTTTTCTCGGCAGCAGAGGATCACCAGATCACCCCACCACTGTGGGGCGCCCATCAGCTCTCACACACCTGTGGGGACGGATTTGCCTACCCCCACGTGCTACAACCTTAGACCACGACAACCATCGCGTGGCCTGGCTACCTTTCTGCGTCACACCTCACGCTGACCGACTCCACACTCAG
>NZ_SCMW01000010.1:0-83539 GCF_005502845.1 Brevibacterium sp. 2SA
CGCGCCCACCTCGCAGCGTCTCCGGTGTCTGGACGATGATGAACGACCGCTGGCCCTCGTCACGCAGGTTCGCCGCCATGACCGCCTGCGCGGTGGGCGCGGAGGCGCAGGGCGTGGGGTTGGGGGCCTTCACGGGGAGTTCTCGACGATCAGCGAGCTCACCGCCGAGCGCATCCGCCGCGCCGCCGACGAACTCGCCCCCGGCCTGACCTTCACCGAGGTCACCGTCGCGGAGGCCGCTGAAGCGGAGGCCGCTGTTGCAGAGGCCACGAAGCACACCGAAACCTGAGGCCGCCGCCGACGCCACTACGCGCGACGAGAAATGAGGCCCGAATGCCTGCGGCCACTGTTCACCCTGCGAACTAAGGCTCCTGCGCTCGGACGCCCCGCGCATTCGGCCTCACCCCACTAATCCTGGACGCCGAGTGACGGTTTCCGGCCGCAGAATCGGCACTCAGAGTCCAGAATCCCACTCCCACCGCGCGACCGCCTCGGCGGGCATTCTCATCCGAAGCCTTCCGCAGACCACGTCGCGCTGTAAGAATGCAGGTGTAACGCTCCTTCGGACACCGAGGTCAGGGGACCGCATTGCCCACGTACGTCTTCCGCTGCGACGAATGCGGCGACACCGAACACTCCTTCGCGATGGCCGAGAAACCCTCATCTCTGCCCTGCCCCACCTGCCGCGGAATCGCGCGGTCGGTCGTCGCCTCACCCCACCTCGGCGTGGGGAACACGAGTGCCCACCGGCTCATCGACGCCACGAAGAGGACCGCAGACGCCCCCGCCGTCGTCTCCCGGCTCCCAGGAACATCCCGCTCGCCGAGGCGGGTGAGCCGGGATCCTCGGCACGCGACGCTGCCGCGAGCCTAGCCCGACCACACCACCGGCTCCATGTGAAGTACCACCGGCACCAACCGCACCATCAGAACTGCCACCGCCATCGGCCTCGACCGGGGCCGATCCGAGGAAAGGAAGTGCCATGCCCGACGTCGTCTTCCCGCTCGATTCGACCAAACCGTTCACCGACCAGAAGATCGTCGGCCACAACCGGTGGCATCCCGACATCCCCGCGGCCGTCCACGTCAAGCCCGGTGACTCGTTCCGCATGGACTGCCGCGAATGGTTCGACGGCTTCATCAAGAACGACGACAGCGCCGACGACGTCCGCGACGCTCCCGTCGACATCGTCCACGCGCTCTCGGGACCGGTCGCCGTCGAAGGCGCGAAGCCCGGTGACCTGCTCATCGTCGACATCCTCGACGTCGGCCCGATCCCGCAGGAGGAGGGCCCGCTCGCCGGTCAGGGTTGGGGATACACGGGCATCTTCGCGAAGGAGAACGGCGGGTCGTTCCTCGTCGACCAGTTCCCCGATGCGTACAAGGCGATCTGGGACTTCAGCGGCGGGACCGCGACCTCCCGCCACGTCCCGGGAGTCTCGTTCACCGGCATCGTCCACCCCGGGCTCATGGGCACCGCGCCGAGTGCGGACCTGCTCGGGACGTGGAACACACGTGAGGCTGCGCTCATCGCCACCGATCCCGACCGCGAACCGCCCCTGGCATTGCCGCCGGAACCCAACGGTGCGATCCTCGGCTCGCTGACCGGGGAGGACTTCGACCGCGTCGCCGAGGAGGGCGCCCGCACCGCTCCCCCGCGCGAGAACGGCGGCAACCAGGACATCAAGAACCTCACGAAGGGCACCCGAGTCTTCTATCCGGTGTTCGTCGACGGCGCGAACTTCTCTGTCGGCGACCTCCACTTCAGCCAGGGCGACGGGGAGATCACCTTCTGCGGGGCGATTGAGATGGGCGGTTTCATCGACTTCCGCGTCGACCTCATCAAGGGCGGCATGGACACGTACGGGGTGAGCGAGAACGCGATCTTCCAGCCGGGCAACACCGACCCGCAGTACTCGGAGTGGCTGGCGTTCTCCGGCACCTCGGTCACCCTCGACGGGGAGCAGCGCTACCTCGACTCGCAGCTGGCCTACCAGCGGGCGTGCCTCCATGCCATCGACTACCTCACGAAGTTCGGCTACAGCCCCGAGCAGGCGTATCTGCTGCTCGGTGCCGCTCCGATCGAGGGCAGGTTCTCCGGAGTCGTCGACATCCCGAACTCGTGCGCGACGGTCTACCTGCCCACTGCGATGTTCGACTTCGACGTCACACCCGGACCCGGCGGCCCGACGCAGATCGATCCCGGCATGGGGGCACCGCACTCGACGTTCTGAGATACGCGGGGCCGAGGTGGGCGCGGGTGCCGGCGGCGTGGCAAGAGCCGGTGGGGGCGTGGCGAGAGCCGGTGGGGGCGAAGCCAGGCACGCCCACGAACACCCGGCGAGTAAAGGGCGCTCGGTGTCGATTCGTGGCAGCAAAATCGTCACTGAGCGTCCAATTCTCGCTCGGGTGATGAGTGAGCGACTCGGATTCGGCCTGACCCCGAGGCACCACGCGATCGCATCGGCGGCGAGACGCCATGTGACCGCATCCGGACAGCCCAGCTCCGGTCCAGGGTGCGGTCGTAGTGTCGGAGGAGACAGCAGACACACCCTCGACCCCAAGGAGAAGACATGTCGGTCGTCGCCATCAACACCCTCACGGTTCCCGAGAACGCGGGACCCGAGCTCGAGAAGCGCTTCGCCGCGCGCAAGCACTCGGTCGACAACGCCCCGGGCTTTGAAGGCTTCCAGCTGCTGCGGCCCACGGCCGGTGGCGACCGCTACTTCGTCTACACGCAGTGGGCGACGAAGGAGGACTTCGAGAACTGGAAGGCCAACCGCCAGTCCTCACACGAGTCGACCGGCAAGGAGCCCGTGTCGACGGGTGCCGAGCTCCTCGAGTTCGAGGTCGTCGACCTCGGCGACTGAACGTTCATCGACTTCGCCCGACGACGACATCGCCGCGGGCAGCGACTGCGCGGCAAGGACCCAACCGGCTGCATCCCGCCGATTCCAGCTGGTCTGACCGCTTCGCGACAACTGCGCATCTCCGGCGACCGAGCACCTGCTCGGTCGCCGGCACTCGTATCCGGGGAGGGTCAGCTGCCCGTGGCGGCGTCAGCGACGATCCGGCTCACTTCGTCGTCGAGGATGCGGTAGGCGGAATCCGGCGACCGGGCTTCGAGCATGACGTCCTGAGCCAGACCTTTGGCCAGTGCGACGACCCGTGCCGCGACCTCGGCGTCCCGGGCTGATCGGCCGGAAGACACCTCCGGTGCGGAAGCGTCGTCTCCGCGACTGTCCGAGGAACCTGATGAGGGGGTCAGCCCGGATGAGGGAGCCGCCTCGGATGAGCCGACTGCATCACTGACCGCCCCCACTCGCCTTCTCGCCGCTTCTGCCGTTTTGTGGTCGTTGTCGACGACGACCTCGGCGATGTTCGCGTCTCCGACGGCCTTGGCGATGTAGGTGAACCACACGGATGCTCCCATCCGCATGGCCTCGCCCTCGGGGATGAAGGCGTGAAGGAAGTCCCGCAGTGCGGCCACCGGCTCGGCGTCCTCGCTCGGACCCTCAGCCTCATCGTCGAGTTCCGCTCCCGCGACGAGCTGCCGGCAGCCCTCGAGGACGAGCTCCTCCCGCGAGGAGAAGTAGTGCTGGACGCGACCGATCGAAATCCCGGCCGCCTCGGCCACTGATCTGAAGGTGACCGAGTCGATGCCTCGTGTATAGATGACCAGCCACAGCCCGTGGACGATCTCCGCACGGCGGGCTGCATGGTCGACGATCTTCGGCATGCAGAAATTTTACAATACGATCGACTTGCATCTTTACAATACGATCAACTTGCTTCACGATTGCAGTATGAACGTATCGCAAAACAGTCGGTCGTTGCTCCGACTGACCCACGCCCCCGATCCAGCCGGACCGCGACAGATCAATCCAGAACCGGGCATCCGTGTGCGCGGACTGACAAAGAGCTTCGGGCGCACACGCGTCGTCGACGCTCTCACCTTCGACGTCCGACCCGGTCACGTCACCGGCTTCCTCGGACCCAACGGAGCAGGCAAGTCGACGACCCTGCAGATGATCCTCGGACTGACCGCACCGGACTCCGGGACGGCCCTCATCGGCGGTCGACCGCTGGCGGCGCACCGCACCCCGGCTGCCGTCGCCGGTTCCCTGCTCACCACCGAACGGATGCTTCCCGACCTCACCGTCACAGGCCACCTCGACTGGATCGTGCGCCTGTCGGGGATCGCGCCGGCCATGCGCCGGAAGCGGATCGACGAGGTGCTCGAGCAGGTGGGGCTGAGTACGTCGCGCGCGTTGCGCATCGCCCACCTCTCGCTCGGCATGCGGCAGCGCCTCGGGGTCGCCGCAGCCATCGTCTCGGACCCCGCCGTGCTCATTCTCGACGAACCGCTCAACGGGCTCGACCCCGAAGGCATCACGTGGCTGCGGACGTTCCTCCGCGACTTCGCCGCCCAGAGCCGCACAGTCTTTTTCTCCAGCCACCTGCTCACCGAGATGGCGCTCACCGCCGACCACGTGATCATCATCCGTTCAGGCCGCCTCGTCGCCGATCTCTCCTTGGACGAACTGCGCGCTCAGTCGCAGACCGGGGTGTCCGTGACCGGACCGCATCTGGCACCGCTCGTTCAGAGCCAGCGGGCAACCGGGCGAACGGTCACCGCCGAAGGGACGACGGCCCTCATCACCGGGGCTCTCGCCCGCGACGTCTACCGCGACAGCGTTCGCCTCGGCGTCGACCTCGACGAACTGCGCACGCTCGAACCCGGTCTCGAGGACATCTTCCTCCGGCTCACCCGCACCCCGGCGCCCGCGACGAACGCCGACCCTGCGGCACACGCGGCTCCCGAAACGAAGGACAACTGAATGCCGATCCGACCCCGATCCCGGGCCGCCGACGCTCCCGAGCGCGACGCTCCACCCGTCAGCAACCCCGCACCCGACCGCCGCAGTGCGCATCGGTCGGTTTCCGGTTCACCCCTGCCCGCGGGGCGTCTGCGTGATGTCCTTGCCGCAGAGTGGATCAAGCTCCTTACCCTGCGCGCGCCTCGGCGCTTCGCCGGCGCGGCATTGGCCTTCGGGGTGGTGGCTTCCGCCGTGCTCATCCTCAGCTTTCCCATCACCCGGGGTGTTCCGATCTCCGCCGCCGAGGTGGACGACGTCGTCTCCGCCAGTGTGCTCGGTCTCGATGCCGCAGCCATTGTCCTCATCGTCTTCGCCGCATGGTTCGTCGGCGTCGAGTTCCGTACCGGAGCGATCACCGATGCTCTCATCCGCCTGCCGCGGCGCTCGGTGGTCATCACCGCGAAGGCAGCGCTCGTCGCTGTCGTCGCCGGCCTCACCGCTCTGCTCACGGCCCTCGCCGTCAGCGTGGTCGCGGTGTGCCTGGCCGCCGCCCTGACCGATGCCTCATGGTCGTCGGCCCTTTCCGCGGCGACGGCGTCCGATCATCTCCGCCTGCTGTTCGGCAGCGCGCTCATGCCCGTCGTGTTCGCTGCGCTCGCCGTGGTCGTCGCGTTCGGATTCGGTTCGCTGGCGGCCGGCCTGCTCGCGTCGCTCGGGCTCATCATCGCCTCGACCCTGGCATCGTGGCTGCCGGCCGGTATCGCCGAGGCGGTCCAGCCGTTCCTTCCACTCGCCGCGATCCATTCGATCAGCGGAGCCTCAGAGCCCGGCTCTGCCGAGTTCCTCGGGTTCCTGCCGGCGGTGATAGTCATCGCGGCGTGGATCGTGCTGGGGTGGGTGTTTGCCGCATGGCGGCTGCGCTCGCGTGACTTCTGAGGGGAGCCGGCACCACCTCGGCGAGTCCGGCCGTGACCGGGGACGAAGCCCGGACCCGCACTGAGACCCTGACTCAGGCCCGAACTCAGACCCGGACCCAGAATCAGATCCGGGCCCACCCCTAACTCAGACCCGGACGGTCGAAGAACTCATCCCTCGGTGTCCTTGTCGAGTTCGCTGAACGCCTCGACTTCGCGGGGGTGGCCGGCGATGAGGATCTCGTCGTCGGCGTAGAGCGTCATGTCCCGGTCGGCGATGTCCCACGTCGACCCGCCGGCGCGTTTGACGGCGACGATCGTCACCCCGTACTTCGCCCGCACCCCCAGTGAGGCCAAGGGCACATCCGAGACGCGGACCGGCGGGGTCGTGCGGGCGAGCACGAAGTCCTCGTCGATGGGCAGGAAGTCGGAGATGTGACCTCGGATGAGATGGGCGAGCCGGCGGCCCATATCGTTCTCCGGGCGCACGACGTTGCGGATGCCGAGCTGGTGAAGGATCTCCGCGTGCGTCTCGCTGATCGCCTTCGCCCAGATGTGCCGGTTGCCGAGCTTGAGGATCCGGGAGGCGGCGAGGATGCTCGCCTCGAGGTCGCTGCCGATCGCGATGACCACCCGGCTGACCTCGTCGATGCCGAGCTGACGCAGCACCACCTCGTCGGTCGCGTCCGCCCGGGTCGCGAACGCGAGCTTGTCCGCGTACTCAGCGACGACGGCTTCGTCGCTGTCGATGCCGATGACATCGACCCCGTGTTTGGCCAGCTCGAGCGCCAGGGACCCGCCGAACCGGCCGAGGCCGATGACGGCGACAGCCCCGGCCTCAGCCATCGGTTCGGAGTCCCCGGCGAAGAAGGCCGCCGAGCGGGCGAGCCAGGATTTCTCGTTCATGTCTGTGTCCTTTCCGCGGACTGAGGGTCTGTCTGGTCGGTGCGGTCACGATCAGCCGATGAGCGGGCGCTCCTTGGGCAGTTCGTAGCGGATGGGTCGTGAGCGCAGGGCCAACGCCGAGGCGACGGTGACGGGTCCGAGGCGACCGAAGATCATCGTGATGATGAGGACGACCTGGCTGAACGCCGGCAGCTGCGCGGTGATGCCCGTCGAAAGCCCGACGGTGCCGAACGCGGAGACGACCTCGAAGAGGATCCGGTCGAAGCGCAGCTCGGGGGCGTTGAGCATGATCGCCATCGTCGCTGCGACGATGAGACCGAGGGCGAGGACGATGACCGTCGTCGCCTGACGGTGCACCGACCGGGAGACCCGCCGTCCGAAGAGGTTGACCGCGCGGCCGCCGCTGACCTCGGTCCACGTCATCGCGGCGAGGACGACGAAGGTCGTGATCTTCACCCCGCCCGCGGTGCCCGCCGGGCCGCCGCCGATGAACATGAGAATGTCCATGCCGAACCACGACGCCGGGTGCATCGCCGAGATGTCGATCGAGTTGAAGCCGGCGGTGCGGGTGATCGTCGACTGGAACGCCGCCGCCTGGATCCGTCCCCACCAGTCCAGTGCGCCGAGGGTCGCCGGGTTCGTCCATTCGATCGCGGCGATGAAGACGGTGCCGCCGAGCAGGAGGAGGGGGGTGACGACGACGACCGCACGGGTCGTCATCGACCAGGTGAGTGGGAAGCGGTACTTGCGGAAGAGCTCGATGAGCACGGGGTAGCCCAGCCCGCCGAGGATGACGGCGATCGCGATCGGCCCGCACACGAACGGGTCGGCGACATAGGCCATGAGACTGTCCCTGTTGAGTCCGAACCCGGCGTTGTTGAAGGCGGAGATCGCGTGGAAGATCGCGCTCCACACGGCCTCCCCGACTGGGTCGCCGTAGAAGAACCGGAACCGCAGGTAGAGGAGGACCGCGACGACCGCCTCGGTGGTCAGGGTGAGTCCGATGATGCGCAGGACCATCGGCTTGATCCCGCCGATTCCCGAGCTCTTCGTCTCAGACGCCACGGACTGGCGCAGCCGCAGGCCGGCACGTCCGGCAACGACGAGGGCGAGGAGCGTGGTGAGCAGGAGGACGCCGAGACCGCCGACCTGGATGAGGCAGACGATGACGATCTGACCGAAGAACGTGAAGTCCTGTCCGGTGTCGAGGACGACGAGGCCGGTGACGCTGAGCGCCGAGGTGGCTGTGAAGAGTCCGGACAGCAGTGAGATCCCGCCCGGCGCCACGGTCGCGGCGGGGGTCATGAGCAGACCGGTCCCGACGACCAACGCCGTCAGGTATCCCATCACCACCCGGACGATCGCATTTCGATGTGTGCTGTGCACAGAGGGAAATCTAGCACCCGACATCGTCGTACCCCGAAATGCCTCAACTACCGCCAAGTAAACTCTCAGAATCCTGTTACTGTGCATGTACCCACGGGGAACGGCAAGGGACACGAACGGTCACCTCTGCGGGAACGGCCTGCCACCTCGGCGGGGTCAGCAGCACACGATGAGGGAGGCGCCATGAGCACTCAGCACGCAGAGACGGACGACAGAGGCCACGGCTTCGTCAAGGCACTGGGCACCGTCGACGCCCTGTTCATCGGCTTCGGTGCGATGATCGGCTTCGGCTGGGTCGTCCTCACCGGGGAATGGCTGACCGGGGCGGGAACCTTGGGGGCGATCCTCGCGTTCGCCGTCGGCGGCATCATCATGTGCTTCGTCGGCACCGTCTACTCCGAACTCGTCGCCGCGATGCCGCACGCCGGCGGTGAGCACAACTACCTCATCCGGGCGATGGGCCCGAAGATTTCGCTGTTCGGGTCGTGGGCGATCACCGGCGGCTACATCAGCGTCGTCATGTTCGAAGCGGTCGCCGTGCCGCGGACCGCGCTCTACCTCTTCCCCGATCTCGAGTACATCAAACTGTGGACGATCGCCGACACCGACGTCTACCTCACGTGGGCTCTCATCGGCACGGTCACCGCGATCGTCATCGCCTGGATCAACATCCGCGGTGTGCGCCTGGCCTCCCTCGTCCAGACCTTCGTCGTCTCGTTCCTCATCATCGTCGCCCTCCTCCTGCTCACCGGCGGACTCGTCGGCGGCGACCCCGCGAACACGGAACCCCTCTTCACCGGCGGTGCGGCCGGGTTCATCGGCGTCGTCGCGGTCGTCCCGTTCCTCTTCGTCGGCTTCGACGTCATCCCGCAGTCGGCCGAGGAGATCAAGCTGCCGGCGAAGAAGATCGGCAAGCTCGTCGTCGTCTCCGTGCTCATGGCGATCGTGTTCTACATCGTCATCATCTGGATGACCTCGCTTGCGATCCCCGCCTCGGAGCTGACCAGCCACGACCTCGTCACCGCGGATGCGCTCGCGGCGATGTTCGGCTCGCCCGTGTGGGGCAAGATCGTCATCGCCGGCGGCCTGGCCGGCATCATCACCTCGTGGAACGCGTTCCTCATGGGCTCCTCACGGCTGATGTGGGCGATGGCCGTTGCCGGGATGATTCCCGCGTGGTTCGGCAAGCTCCACCCGAAGTACCGCACCCCGGTCAACTCGATCATCTTCATCGGCATCCTCTCCGCACTCGCACCGTTCCTCGGCGCGGCGGCCCTCGGCTGGATCGTCGATGCCGGGTCGCCGGCGATCGTCATCGCCTACTTCCTCGTGAGCATCGCGTTCATCGTCCTGCGGAAGAACGAACCCGACATGGCCCGTCCCCTGCGCATCGGCGGTGCCGGAAACGGCGGCATGGTCATCGGCGTCATCGCCGCCGTGCTCACCCTCGTCCTCTTCATCCTCTACATCCCGATCACCCCGTTCTCCGCGCAGCTGGCCTGGCAGTCGTGGGCGATGTTCGCCGCCTGGCTCATCGTCGGCGTCATCTTCATGCTCCGCCTGCCCGGCGGAGTCAAGGCCGGCCCCAACGCCGAGGCGGAGCTCCTGGCGAAGGTCAAGGCGCGGATGCGGCGGTGACTCCGTTCGCCCGGACGATGCGCCGGCTCAACGACCGGTTCCCGTGGAGCCACAACGACCACTTCCACCCGTGGATCGTTGCCGGCCTGCCTGCTCGCAGACGCGGTGCGATCGAGGTCGGCTGCGGTCAGGGCGCACTCCTGGCCCGACTCGCCGGTGAGTTCCGGCACGTCCACGGCACCGACACCTCGGCGGCGATGCGCGCTGATTCGCGCAGGCGCTGCGCCGGCCTGGGCAACGTCACCATCGACGCCGCTCAGCTGCGCGACCTCGAGCCCGACACCGAACCGGAGCCGATCGATCTCATCACGATGGTCGCCGCGCTCCATCACCTCGACGTCGAGGAGACCTTCGCCGAGGCGGCCCGCCTCCTCTCCCCCGGCGGTCGGCTCCTCGTCGTCGGACTCGCGCTCTCGGCGACTCCGCGGGACTTCCTCTGGGAGGGGATCTCGGTCGTGACGAACCCGCTCATTGGGATGATGAAGAACGCCCCACCTCGGCGAGGGGGCGAGCGGGTCGGCGGACCGGACGTGGACCCTCCCCCGTCCGAGCGTCCACGCGACCCGTTCCCGGTAACGGATCCGACGATGACGTTCGATGAGATCGCCGAGGCGGCCCGCCGTCACCTGCCCGGCGCGCGGCTCCGGCACAGAGTCGGGTTCAGGTACACGCTCGAGTGGACCAAGCCGGGCCGGTGAGCGCCTCCGCCGCGTCCCACAGGTGCGCCCCTGCCGTCCGGACGTGCGAACGCGGCCACCGGCTTCTCGCACAGTGACCGCGCCCGGATCGGTGGGACAGCCTTCCGGACTGTCCGGGTGCGCCGGCTCAGATCGCGGCGTCGAGTCCCCTGACCTTGAGGCGTTCGCGCTGGTTGGGGTTGACGCTCGGACGGAACGGCATCTCGACCACCTCGGCGCGCACCGGCACTCCGGGGGTGTCCGCATACGGTTCGGGCAGGTGCACCCAGAATTCGGTGCCCAGCTCCGCCTTGCCGACGGGCACGTGGGCCATCGCGATGTTCGACTCGAGCTCCGGCGAGTACCACGGCGAGGTCACGTAGCCGACGGGATCGGACTCGGGGTCCTCGCTGACGAGCCAGAAGTCCGGGGCGTAGTCCGTGATCGGGTTGCCGCCGAGGACGAGTCCGACGAGCTGCGTCCGATACGGCGGGTTGCCCGCCTCGATCTGCTCACGGACCTCTTCGAGGCGTGCCTTGCCGATGTAGTCGGCTTCCTTCTTCCGCGGCACCTGGTAGCCGAGGTTGACCTGGAACGGCAGCGTCTCGAAGTCCATGTCCTGGCCCCACGAGAGGATGCCCGCGGCGATCCGCCGGTGGTGGCTGGGGGCGACGACGCGGAGGTTGTAGGGGACACCCGCGGCGAGCACGGCATTCCACATGTCCTCGGCGTACTTCGTCGCGTCCTTGAGGTAGATCTCGTACCCCTTCTCCCCGGTGAACCCCGTCTGGGAGATGATGACGTCGTGGCCGCCGACCTGGGCCTCCATGAGGCCGTAGCTCGGCAGGTCGCGCCCCTCCTCGCCGACGAGATCGGCGATGACGTCGACGGACTTCGGACCTTGGACCTGCACGGGCGCGACGTCGATCTCCTGGATCGTGACGTCGAACTTCTTCCCGACGTTGACGCCCTGGAGCCAGAGCATGAGGTCGGTGTCGGAGAGGCTGAACCAGAACTCGTCGATCGCCACGCGGAGGAGGATCGGGTCGTTGAGGATGCCGCCCTCCTCATTGCAGAGGATGACGTAGCGGGCCCGCATCACCGGGATCTTCGTCGCGTCGCGGGTGATGACGTAGTTGACGAACGCCTCGGCGTCGGGACCCTTGACTTGGATCTGCCGTTCCACGGCGACGTTCCACAGGGTGACGTCGTTGACGAGGGGCTGGTACTCGGCCATCATCCCGCCGTCCTCACGGGAGATGTAGCCGCGCGGGTGGTACATGCGGTTGTAGATCGATGCCCGCCAGCACCCCTGCTCCATCGACAGCTCCCAGTACGGGGACTTCCGCACGCGGGTGTCGATGAGCATCTCCACTGGGGTCGGGCCGGACTGCCTCAGGTTGATCGGGACGCCTCTGTCGCTCTGATCAACGGTCGGAACATTGTTGTCCATGGGTTTCCCCCTGCTTCCACAGTTTTATATTATGGAACTCAATTCCCATATTATGGGTGGTTTGAGTGTAGAATCGTCGGCACAGCAGAAGCAAGGACTTCCGACCGGTAATTTGGCCGGCGCGTGAGACGGCGTATCGGCTGCAGCCGCGATCGGGTCCCTGCCCCCGCCGGAAGGAGACAATGGTGTCCGTGTCCGCTCTTCGCACACTTCTCAAGTCCGCCCGCTACGAGGTCCTCCCCACTGCCGGGATCGTCGATCGCATCAGCGACCACGTCGCCCCAGGTCGGACGATCACGGTGACCGCCTCGACGGGAATGGGCCTTGAGGCGACCCTGTCCACCGCCGAGGCGCTCCAGGCCCGCGGCTACACCGCCGTGCCGCACATCGCCGCCCGCATGGTCCAGGGCCGGACCGAACTCGAGGAGATCATCGACCGCCTCGGGCGCGCCGGGATCGCCACGATCTTCGTTCCCGCCGGTGACGCCACGCCGCCGGCCGGGGGCTATGCGAGCGCACTCGACCTCCTCGTCGACCTCACGAGCCTCGCCCCGCCGATCACGCAGATCGGAGTGGCCGCCTACCCCGAGTCGCATCCGCTCATCCCCGACGACGTCACCGTCCAGGCGATGTGGGACAAACGCGACTACGCCACGCACATCGTCTCGAACCTCTGCTTCGACCCCGGCATCGTCAGCACGTGGCTGGCCCGCGTCCGGGCGCGCGGGATCGAGATGCCCCTCATCCTCGGCATCGCCGGCAAGGTCGAGCTCGCGAAGCTCGCCAAGGTCGCGACGAAGATCGGCGTCGGCGAATCGACGCGGTTCCTGCGCAAGAACACGGCGACGTTCACGCGGATGGCCAAGCCCGGCGGCTACAACCCGCGGAGGTTCCTCGACCGCCTCTCCCCCGTCCTCGCCGACCCGTATATGGGGGTCTCGGGACTGCACATCTACACGTTCAACCAGGTCAAGGACACCGAGGCGTGGCGACGCAGGCAGCTCGAGCTCCTCGGCGACCCCGATCCCGCCTCGGTGACGTCCTGAGTCGACTCGCTCACGCGCCGGTGTCACACTTCCCTCCGCCCATCCGACATCACTGTTGACGGGCGCTGCGGTGCGCCCGTCTCCAGACGGGGTTCGGGACACGAACCGGAGAGAGGGGAACACCCATGACACGCATGAGCATCGGCGAGATCAACAGGACGGCCTACGCCAACGTCGCCCGCATGGACACGTACTGCCGGGAGGCGCTCGGCGCCGAACTCTACGACCTCATCAAGCTGCGCGCCTCGATCGTCAACGGCTGCGGATTCTGCGTCGACATGCACTCGACCGATCTCGCCGCCATGGGCATGCCGTGGCGGAAGATCATCGCCGTCTCGGCCTGGCAGCATGCGGGCGCGCTCTTCGACGACCGCGAACGCAGCGTCTTCGCCCTCACCGATGCGGTGACGCGGATCGGACCCGACAGCGTCACCGATGAGATCTGGGACGCCGTCGCCGCCCACTTCGACGCCGAGGCGATCGGGGACCTGCTCGTGGCGATCTCGACGATCAATGTGTGGAACCGGCTGGCGATCTCCACCGAGACCGTGCCGGTCGTCGACGGCTCCGGGGATGCGGGAGAGTCGGGGGATTCCGGGGGCGCCCCCGCGACACCCGCTCCGTGATCTGGAGTGGGAACTGTGATCTAGATTGGGGACTGTGGATGTCACGCACTCCGAGTCACCGGCGGCCCGCGCCTGGGACGAGAGCCGGGGCCGGCTCTTCGGCATCGCGTATCGGATGCTCGGGGACGTCGGGCACGCCGAGGATGTCGTCTCCGAGGTCGGCATCGCCGCGGTCGTCGCCGAACGGGAGGCGGCCTCCGAGATTCGGTCGTGGCCGGCGTGGCTGACGACGGTCGGCACCCGGAAGGCGATCGATCGCGCCCGGCACCTCGCGAGCATCAAGGAGGACTACCCGGGCCCGTGGCTGCCCGAGCCGATCGCCACCGAGGCGCTGCCCGAGGAGGCCCTGGCCAACCGTGAGCTCCTCTCACTCACCCTCCTCCACCTCGCCGATCAGCTCAGCCCCGAATCCCGCGCTGCGCTCGTCCTCTCCCGCGCCTTCGACCTGCCCGCCGAGGAGATCGGCGAGATCCTCGGCAAGTCAGCGGCCGCGGTGCGGCAGCTCGTCTCGCGTGCCGCTCGCCGGCTCGACCTCGACCGGGACGTCTCCCGGCCCGCTGACCCGGCCGCGTTGGGCCGCCTCGCCGAGGCGATCCACAGCGGCGACCTCGCAGCCGCCCTGCCGCTCCTGCTCGCCGAGGACGCCGTCTACTGGAGCGACGGCGGCGGAAAGGTGAGAAGTGCCGTCAACCCGGTCTTCGGGTCAGCGCGGATCGCCCGCTTCTTCGCCGGCGTGCTCACCCCTGTCGACCTCGACGGCGCGCACATCGGGGCGATCCTCGAGATCAACGGGGGTCTGGCCATGGCGATCCGCCGCGACGGCGACACCCGAGTGCTCGAGATCGACCTCGGCGCCGACGGACTCATCCACGGGCTGCGGCAGGTCAACAATCCGGACAAGCTCACCCGCCTCGGTGGGGGAGGACGCCGACCTACCGGTGGCTGACCTTGCGTTTGAGGCTGCGGGACAGCAGCCCCGCCTCGGCGATGAGGAGCTCACCGAACCGGTCATGGTGCTCAGCGATGCGCATCGTCGGGCCGGAGATGCCGACGGCGGCGATGACCTGGTCATCGGTGCCGAGCACGGGGGCGGCGAGGGCGTCGAGGCCCGGCTCGAACTCCTCGTGAACGATCGCGAACCCGCGGTCGCGCACCTCGGCGAGGTCGGCCAGCAGCTCCTTCCGCGATCCGAGCGTGCGCGGGGTGAGGCGTTCGAGACGCCCGGTCGGCACGGGGATCGCGCGGAACGCGAACATCACCTTCCCCAGCGCCGAGGCGTGGGAGGGCACCTTGACGTCGACCCAGTTCGTCGCCCCGAGGACGTACGTCGAGTCGACCTGCGCGATCTGGACGACGGCGTTCGAGCTGGGCACCGCGAGGTTGACGGTCTCGCCGGTCTCCTCGCTCAGGCGCTGGAGGATGGGGTCGGCGGCGGCGACGAGCGTCTCGACCCGGTCGAAGCGGGAGGCGTACGTCGCGAAGAGGGAGCCGCCGCGGAAGTGACCCTCGGCGTTGCGTTCGACGAGGCCGTTGCGCTCGAGCGCGGAGAGCAGGCGGGAGACTGTCGATCGGGCGAGATCCGTGGCCTCGACCACCTCGGTGAACGAGATCGGATCGTCGGCCTTGACGACCAGCGACAAGATCTCTGCGGCTCGATCGATCGACTGGGTCCCATTGCTCATACTGCTTCGCTCCGTCGGGGAAAGGGGCGCCGGGCGGTTCTCGACCCTCCGGCGCCATTCACACTACCGCACCCGATTTGGACCGCAGGTCACGATTGGCACACGGTTGCGTTGCAGGTCACGTGCGGTCTGCGCTGAGTTCCGCAACGACCGCGGCGGTGTCGTCCCCGATCTGCGGAGCGCGCCGAGGCGGCTCCGGGGCACCCGTGCCACCGAACCTCGGCGCGGGGCTGGGCTGGTCGACACCGGCGGCATCGGCGGCGGCGTCGGTGGCGGTGGCGAAGAGGCCGCGGGCCCGGTTGTGCTCGTCGCGTTTCGCCTCGGCCATCGTCAGCACGGGTTCGACGCATGCGTCGACGCCGGCGAAGAGGCCGTCGAGCTCGGCGAGGGTGCGGGCGGCGATCGCTGGGGCGATGAGGGCGCGCAGGGCCGGCCAGTGCTGCGGGTTCCAATGGTCGAGGGTGCCCAGCGGCTCGGGGAGATCATCCTCGAGATCGAGGGCGCGGACGAACGCGGCGAAGAACGGCGGCTCGATGCAGGCGATGGCGAGGTGTCGGCCGTCGGCAGTCGGGTAGACGTCGTAGAACGGCGCCCCGGAGTCGAGGAGGTTGCGGCCGCGGGCGTCGTGGCGCCACAGGCCCATCGCGGCGAACCCGTGCATCATCGCGTAGAGGAGGTTGGCGCCGTCGACCATCGCGGCGTCGACGACGGTGCCCTCGCCGGTGGCGCGGGCATGCGTGAGGCCGGCGAGTACGCCGACGACGAGGAGCATGCCCCCTCCCCCGAAGTCGCCGAGGAGGTTGGCCGGGAACTGCGGCGGTCCGTCGGCGCGGCCGAGTTGGCTAAGGAGTCCCGTCGAAGCAATGTAGCCGAGGTCGTGGCCGGCCTTCTGGGACTTCGGGCCGTCCTGTCCGTAGCCGGTGATCCGGCCGTAGACGAGGGCGGGATTGAGAGCGCGCAGGTCGTCGGGCCCGAGTCCGAGCCGCTCGGCAGCGCCGGGGCGGAAGCCTTCGACGACGATGTCGCTGCCGGCGGCGATCGCCTTGGCCAGGGCGATTCCTTCGGCGGTCTTGAAGTCCGCGGTCACCGAGCGCTTGCCCCGGTCGAGGACGGGATTCATCGGCTGACCGGTGCTCGTCGGCGGGTCGAGACGGATCACCTCGGCGCCGAGGTCGGCGAGCATCATCGTCGCGAACGGACCCGGCCCGATGCCGCCGAGGTCGAGGACGCGCACCCCGTCGAGCATGCCGGGGGCTGAGGCAGTGGGGGCAGACTCCATTGATCTCCCTTTCGTCGATTTCACCTTCGCCGACAGATCCTGATTTACTGTAGAACGTTCGATCAGTTTCGACAATGACGCCCAGCTGGCGGAATCGTCGTACCCGACAGACGAAGTTTCGTGCCCGACAGACGAAGTGTCGTGCCTGACAGGCGAAGTGTCGTGCCCGACAGACGGAGTCCGGGAATGGAAGGAGTGGCCGTGAAGACGTTCGAGTACTCTCCCGAGGTGCGCTGGTCCGATCAGGATCTGCTCGGCCACGTCAACAATGCCCGGATGATCACGCTCATCGAGGAGTGCCGGGTCCGCTGGATGCATCACGTCAGGGCGTCGCACATCACCTCGGGCGGACTGCTCGTCGCCCACCAGTCGATCGACTACCTCGTGCCCGTCATGTACGGACCGGAGCTCAAACTCACCGCCGTGGTCACGAAGATCGGAAACTCGTCGTTCACGATCAACACGCGCGGCGACCAGAGCGGGCGGAAGGTCTTCGACTCCGACGTCGTCCTCGTCCACATCGACCGCGAGACCGGCCGGCCCACCCCCCTCACCGACGAGGTCCGCGCCGTCTTCGAGCCCTACCTCGCGGAGTAGGGCAGCGCGGCACGGCACGGCAAGTGCGCGGAGCTGAACTACGCAGGCGCGGAGCGGTGAAGCGGCCGCGCGGAGCAGAGCTGCGGCTTTGTCGAGCGGCTCCGCGCCCGCGCGGAGCAGCAGACCAGAACTGCTGCCGCGAGGGACCGATAGGCTCGGCCGTCGACAAGCTGACGCGAAGCACCGCGTGCGGAGTGACCACGAGCAGGGCGCCCGAATCGAGTGCGCACCTTCGGCCGGCGCATTGAGGGATCCCCTGCTCCAGGAGGAGTCCGCCGCCCTTGGTCACCCCCGCCCGCATTCTCATCAGGCGCGACTGTGAGGCCTCGCAATTGCGGCACAGCCCCCGGACCGGCTCGCACGCCCCCACACCCTCACGTCGCCACACGCGACCGCTGAGCACACCCTCGCAGCACCTCACCACGCCGATCCCTCATCCATCGATAATCACTGAGCACGACGAAACGAATGAATCTTCCGTTCGAACAAATTTCGAAATATTCATTGACATCGAATGTGACGTGAACTACACTGTTGTCATCAGCCACGCTGACGTGGGAAGACAGGTGAAACCCAGTGACCGACACAATCGCATCCGCTCCTTCCGGGGACACACCTGGCGCTCTTCCGGCCCGTGTCGACATCGACGCCTCCTCTCCCTACGCCGCGGCGTTCACCGTCTACGCCGCCTGCGACCAGGCTCAACTCGCCGCGCTCGAGACCACTGCCGGCCTCTTCCTCTCCGACACGATCACCCACCTCAATCTCCTCAATCCCCGCCCCGGCACCCCCTACCAACACGCCACCTTCACCGAGACCGTCCGCCGCTTCGCCCGAGCCCAGGGCTGCACCGCCGACTGGGTCACCGACGGCGAGACCGACAGCGACACTGGCACCGGTATCGGGGGAGCCGCTCTCGGTGGTGGGGTTGATGCTCCCGACGACGCCTCCGAGTCCTCCAGCGGCCTACCCGGCGCTGACGACCGGTTCGCAACCGACGCTCCCTCTGTCGCCGGCGCACCTTCTGACCCCGATGCGCCCGCGACGTCCAGCCCCGATGACGCGGCCGAGCTCGGCTTCGATTGCGCAGGTGAGGCCGGCACCGGCAGCACGGGCCAGGCCGGCAGTGATTCAGAGTTCGGTTCGACAAACGACTCAGCCCCGGACCCGCAGGCCAAACAGCCCGCATCGCCGGCGCTGCCCGGGTTCCCCCGCTTCTCCCCCGACCGCACCTTCAACGCCTGGGTCCACACTTACTCCCACGCCGAAGACATCGCCGAACTCACCGCGATACGCGGCACCACCATCGCGCACACCTACTCCCATGTCATCGACGCCATGACCCTCATCCACGGCCTCCCGAAATTCCACGCTCGATGCCAAGCCGGAGACTTCACCATCGAACACGCCCTGGCAGCCACCCGCCTCTGCAGTAACGTCGCGTTCCGCCACCTGCCTCTCATCGACGACTACCTGTGCCACCGCCGCCCCGATGTGACCATCCAAACGTTCAAGAAGTCACTGGCCTTGAAGATCAACGTCATAGAACCGGCAGACGACCGCACCCACACCGCCCACGAACGCCGACGGGTATCACTGACCACCCACGACGACGGCTCCGCATGCCTGATGCTCACCGGATCCGCCCTTGAACTCCACGCCTGCTACCTGCGCATCGAAGCCTTCGCCAAAGCTATCCGCGCTGGCAACACCGCGGCCTTCGCCGACCAACTCCCCGCAGATGCCGTCATCGAGGACGTCCGCAGCATCGATGCCCTCATGTTCGACATCCTCACCAGCACCACCCCTCGCCTGACTCTGACCATCCGCGCCCATGACACCGACACCGGCGCCACCGCGGACCGCAGCATTCCCCTCGACCTCGACACTTCCGCCACGATGGACGACATCGCCACCGCCATCACCACGGCCGCCGACACTGCAGGCCCTCCCCACCACGAGGCACGCCCCGCCGACGCCGGCCCGACGGACGACACCACCGCCGAGGCTGTCACCGCCGACGCGGTCGCCGCCGACGCTGAGACAGCGCCCACCGACGATGCAGAGACCGGATCGAGTCACTCGGACGAGTCCGCAGCCGCATCAGCACCAACAATCCCCGCGATAGCCGGCAACGACGACAGCGAATCCAAAGACGAGGAGTCGCCACCCCCACCGCCACGGTCACCGGGTGCCGCGCTGCGGGCGGTTCTGACCCGCATCGCCGACGCCGGACTCGACGACCAGGGCCGATCCCAGTACTCCCTTACCCTCGAAGCGCCGACCAGCCCCTACTGGATGGCCATGCAAGCACGGATGCTCATCACCGTGCCCTGTACCACCCTCACCGGCCACAGCAACCTGCCCGGCACCCTTCCCGACGGCACCCCTCTGCCCGCTGACCAAGCCCGGCTCATCGCCGGGAGCTGCCGCACCTGGACCAGGATCCTCACCGATCCCGCCACCGGCACCCCCATCGATGCGAAAGCCAAGACTTACCACATCCCCACACCAGTGAGAACCACACTGGCCGCGCAGTGGCAATGGTGCACTGTGCCCGGATGCCGCCGCCGGGCCGCGACCGCGGAAATCGACCACATCGACCCGTTCAATCACGACAACCCCGACTTCGGGGGCTTGACCGTCTTCGGCAATCTCCACCCCCTCTGCAAGCAGCACCACCAGCAGAAGACCGACCGCCTCCTCACCGTGAGAATGAGAACTCCGGGGATCGCCGAATACACTTTCGCCCACGGCACCCGCGTCACCACACACCCCGGGGACAACCCTGTCAACGTCGAGAACGCACGCCTCATCAACGCCCGCACCGTCAGCGGCACCGACGACGATTCCGACGAGAACAGCCCCGCCCCAGTCTCCGTCAGCAGCACCGATGATTCCGACCCGGGCAGCCGTGCCCCCGACGCGGACGAGCCATTCACAAGCAGTCCCCGCACGAGCAGTCCCAGCACAAGCAACCCGGATGACGATCTTGATGCTCCCGGCATTCCACCACTGGTCGCTGAACCACCCGATTCGACGCCGGCCCCTGGCCCAGTGCGCACCGGACCCGAATGTCCAGGACCGGCCTGCGGGGAGACCGGAACCCCGGGGTGGATGCCACGGGCAGGCGGCATCCGATGGAAGAACCCCGCACAACAGGAATGGGTCTGGGACAACGGCGAGCCCCCACCCTTCTGAACCGCTGCCCTGAACCTGGTTCACCCCCGAACATGGCCGAATCATTCATGCCCGGCCAGACGCCTCGGCCCTAGCGTTGACGGTATGAAAGTTGACGGTATGAAACTCGACGCCATCTCCATCGTGACAGCAGACATGGCCAAGGCACTGGCCTTCTATCAGGCTCTCGGCCTCAACCTGGTCGACGGAAGTCCGGAAGCACCGCACTCCGAGCTCTCGACTGGCGGCCTCCGAGTCCTCCTCGACACCGAAGAGGTCATGCTCGGAATCGACCCCCAGTGGACGTGGCCCACCGGCGGCCACAAGATGTCACTCGCCTTCGACTGCTCCACCGCCGAGGCCGTCGATGCGACATTCGCCCAGCTCACCGAGGGCAGCGACGACGACGACCCCGTGGCCGCAGTCGTCAAGGGACCCTGGGATGCCTTCTGGGGACAGCGCTACGCCGTGATCTCCGACCCCGACGGGAACACCATCGACCTCTTCGCAGCGCAGAACTGAATCCCACGCACTGACCTGAACTCAGGCTCTCACCGACCCAGCAGCGAGCGCTCATCCCGCCAGAAGTGGGAGGCATCGGCATAACCGGCACGGGCCGCCGCGCTCGTGCGAGTGTGGCCCGCATCCAGGAGTTTGCGGGCAGTCCTCCACCGCAGGATCTTCGCGAGATGCTTCGGCCCATACCCGAACCACGCTCCTGAGAGCCGCCGCAGCTGCCGCGGGGAATAGGCGAAGTCGGCGGCCACCTCGGCGATCGTCGATGCCGGCGACTCCGGAGCGAAGGCGAGGGCACTCGCCAACTCGAGTGGGCGCCGATCGATCTCCGTGCCGCGGACGAGTGCTTCGCCTATTCGGACGAGCCTCTCCACGCTCTCTCCGAACACCGCAGCCTGCGTGCCCCCGTCGCCACCCGGCAACCCGCGGTCATCCCAGAGACCTGACGCACCGTCGACCCACGTTCGAACCACCTCGGCGAGAGTGCTCGACGTGGGCGCGGCGGACATCATCGGACCGGCACCGTGCGATCCCGATATCAACGGCCGCAGACGGACGACGTCTCCGAGCGGGGTGACGCGGTCGGCGAGTTCCGCGGCCGACGTCGTCAGCAGCTGCGGCAGAATGCCGGAATCGAAGCGCAGACCAACCGCGGGGTTCAGCGCAGGAGCGATTCGGCGAGCGGTGGAATCAGCACCTGCGATGACGACTCCGGAGTCGAGGACGATGAGATCCATGCACCCATCGGGGACGATGACATCAGCAGTGGCGCCGTCCTCGCCGTGGTCCGACGCCGTTGTCCCGGCAGCCACCACCGATCGGTGAATCCCACCGGACGTCGAAAGTCGCCTTCCCACGTCAGGGACGGACACCCACAGCGCAGCACGGAGTCGCGGGATCCTCACCTCGCGATACATGCCAACGCCTCTCGGTGCATGACGCCCCGACTTCCTCAGTCCTCAGCTTCGAACGGTATTCTGAAACACATCACAGACCTGCCGCCAGGCTACCGGGTCGCCCTCGACACAGGAAGGAACGATGGCAGCTGCATCATCGTCGCCGGTCTCGGCGCGTCGGCAGGCCCGCCACGTCACCGTTTTCCTCGATGTCGACGGAGTACTCAACTCCTACCCCGTTCCGGCGCTGCGTCTCATGACCGAAGGGCGCAAGAAGCTCCAAGCGTGGCACTACGAACTCCACTACCGACCGTCGGTCATCGCCTTCTTCGATCGCCTCGTCGAGACCCACGAGGTCGACATCGTCTGGCTCTCGACGTGGTCACAGCGGTGCAAGACCGAGCTCGAACCGAAGTTCGGAATGCGCAACTCCTTCGACGTCATCGAGATGCCCGACGACACCCACAACCGCTATGCCAACGACCCGCAGCTGTGGTGGAAGGCGCGGGCGATGGAGGACTGGCTCGACACCCACGAACCGCAGAAGGCCGTGTGGGTCGACGACGATCTCGCCGCCCCGACGACGCGGCAGTACTTCGTCGACCGCTACTCCTCCGACCGCCTGAAGATCATCGCTCCCGAGTTCGCCCACGGGCTCACCCGCGCCCACCTCAAGGAGATCAAGGACTTCGCGCACCCCCGCTCGCAGCCGATCGTCCGCGAGGACTCGGACGTCCGCGACGATCAGTGCGAGGACGACAACGCCGCCGAGGCGAACGCTCCCTTCCGCAGCGATGTCCCCACTGGTCCCGCCGCGAACGAGGAATCATGACGCGCATCGGACTGCTCGACTCAGGTCTCGGACTCCTCGGAACCGCTGACGCCCTCTTCAGCCTCGCCCCGCAGGCCGACCTCGTCCTCGCCATGGACCCCGATTTCACCCCCTACGGCAGCCTCAGCCGGCAGGACCTCGAGGAGCGGGCCCTCGCCTCGGCGGCGGTGCTCGCCGACTGGGAACCCGACGCGATCGTCATCGCCTGCAACACCGCCTCGGTGCAGGCCCTCGACGCGGTCCGGGCCCGCTACGAACCGACGATTCCCGTCATCGGAACCGTGCCCGCCGTGAAGATGGCGGCCGGCACCGGCGAGGACTTCGCCATCTGGGCGACCCCGGCCACGACCGGCAGCGCCTATCAGCAGGACCTCATCGACTCGTTCGCCGGCGACCTCACGGTGGCGAAGATCGCCTGCCCCGGACTCGCCGAGGCGATCAACGACGCGGACATGCCGACGATCGACGCCGCCATCGACGCGGCTCTGGCCCAGATGGACCCCGGCACCGAGGCGGTCGTCCTCGGGTGCACGCACTACGGACTCGTCGCCGACCGGATCATGGCCGCCCGCGCCGGCATCACCCTCTTCGACTCCCCCGTGCCCGTGGCCAAGCAGACGCTGCGCCGCCTCGGCGTCGAGACCGCCACGGCACAGATCCCCATCGTCACCGCCGACGGTCAGGTGGGCGCGGAAGCCGAGGACCACCTCGGCGAGATCATCGCCACCTACGCCTCGGGACGGCGCATCCGCCTCCCCGACACCCTGGCCGCCTACCCCGCAGGGCGTCGTCTCCTCGCCCGCGAAGCCGATGACTGACACCATCCCCGCACGCTGACACCTTCCCCGCTGCGCGTCACCGCCGAATCTTCGCACCTGTCGACAATCCGCCGGGCATTATAGATGAGATGGGTTCATCTGACCAGAGCGGTGCTACCGTTGAAAGGACCAGCAAGCGTCGCAAGGGGGCGATGACGATGTTGTTCCTCTACATCCTTCTCGGACTGGTCGCCGTCGGAGCCATCACGCTCGGCAACAGCCTCAAGATCGTCAAACAGTACGAACGCGGCGTGGTCTTCCGCTTCGGCCGCGTCACCAGCGATGCGCGGGATCCCGGGCTCACCGCGATCATCCCGTTCGTCGATCATCTGCAGAAGGTCAGCCTGCAGATCATCACGATGCCGATCCCCGCGCAGGACGGCATCACCCGCGACAACGTCACCGTCCGCGTCGACGCCGTCATCTACTTCAAAGTGGTCGACCCGCGCCGCGCGATCGTCGACGTCGAGGACTACCGGCTCGCCGTCGGTCAGGTCGCCCAGACCTCGCTGCGGTCGATCATCGGCCAGAGCGAACTCGACGACCTGCTGACGAACCGCGAACGCCTCAACCAGGGTCTGGCGATCATGATCGACAGCCCCGCCGTCGATTGGGGCATCCACATCGATCGCGTCGAGATCAAGGACGTCGCTCTGCCCGAGGCGATGAAGCGCTCGATGTCCCGGCAGGCCGAAGCCGAACGCGAACGCCGCTCGCGCATCATCGTCGCCGACGGCGAACTCCAGGCGTCGAACAAGCTCGCCCAGGCCGCGAGCGCGATGTCGGAGACGCCCTCAGCCCTCCAGCTGCGGCTCCTGCAGACGATCGTCGAAGTCGCCTCGGAGCGGAACTCGACACTCGTCCTGCCATTCCCCGTCGAACTGCTCCGCTTCCTCGAGTCGAACTCGCCGAAGTCAGGCGGCGACGACCGCCGCAGCCGTGCCGACGACAGCGCGGACGGCTCGGACCACTCGGACGACGCGGACGCACCGGTCGTTGAGCGCGTCCGCGAGGCGATCGACACCGCAGCGGGCGGCCACGACCAGCTCACCGGCACCCGCGACATCACCATCGCCGAGTTCATGAAGACGACCGGCTACTCGCTCGAGGAGCTCGACAGCATGGTCCGCGCACTGTCGCAGTCGGTGCGCTCCGACGACGGCGACGTGGACAGGCAGGATCGCGCAGCACAGAGCGCGGACAAGGCCGTCACCTCGGCGGACACACCCGCACCTCCCGCCCAGTCACCGTGCTTCGGTCCGGCCTTCGGCTCCGAACCCACACCGCCGCCCGTCGTCGGCTGGGACTCGGTGACGAGGGATCACCGCCAGCCGACGTGACCCCGTCCGGGCCAGGCTTCGCGGCGCGTTCAGGCTCCTTCCATCCCCGCTGACTACGCTTGGTCCATGGACCTCAAACGCACCGGAACCGCCGTCATCGTCAATGGCGTCATCGCCCTCGCCGTCGGAGTCCTCATGATGGTCTGGCCCGGCGCGACCGCCGAGGTGGTCGCCCGGATCTTCGCCTGCTGGGTCGCGCTCATCGCCATCACCTCGCTCGTCCTCGCCCCGCGCGGCACCCGCGGCGGCGGCCGCATCCTGCGAACGATACTCATGCTCGCCTTCGCCGTCATCGTCTTCCTCGCCCCGATGCTCTTCGCCGCCGTCGTCACCGTGCTCGCGGGCCTGACGATCATCGCCGTGAGCACCTTCGGCATCGGCATCTCCGTCTTCGTGCGCCAGCTCGGCGTGCGCGCATGGTGGCTGCTGACGATCATCAGCGTCGTCGGCATCGTCATCGGCGGCTTCTTCCTCTTCGCCCCCGAGGCCGGCATCGCCGCCCTCGTCGTCACCCTCTCGATCTTCATCGCTCTCGTCGGCATCGCCCTCGTCTGGCTCGGCTGGCGCCTGCGGAAACTCGAAGCCCGCATCGCCGCCGACCCGCGCATCAACCGCCGAGGCGACGGCGGCGGTGAGATCATCAGCGGCGAAGTCATCGAATGACTGCCTCGGCGATGACCCTGGCCCCCGTGCGCGGACCTGTGCTAGCTTGATGACCATGGGTACATTGATTCGCTGCGCAGTGACTGCGTCCAGCATCGCCTACATCCGTGACCGTCGCGCCTGACAGCGCGCACGTTCCTCACCTCCTCCGGTCGCTGATCCGAGTCCGCCGCTGAGCCCCGCTCAGGGCCTGACAGGAACTCCCGCTCGACCGGATCGTCACTGATAACGCAGCTGCGCGCTGTCCTCCCGGAAGACCATCGGCATCCGGGCCTCCGCTGAACCGCTGTCACCAGCGACGACGCAGTGCGCAGCCTTGGGTGCTCTCCATTCCACTTCTGGAGCGCCACATCATGCGACCCCATTCCCAGGCAGGCGGCCGACACGAACTCGGCCAGAACTTCCTGCACTCACGCCAGACCATCGCCACGATCGCGGGCCTCGCCCGAGCCACCAGCGGTTCGATCCTCGAGATCGGACCCGGGGCCGGAGCGGTCACCGCGGAACTCGACCGGCTCGGCCGACCGCTCACGCTCGTGGAGATCGACGAAACGAGGATCGAAACCCTTGCCCACCGTTTCCCCCGCGCCCGCATCAGGCACGCCGATGCTCTGAGCACCGACCTCGACGCCGAGGTGGTCGTCGGCAACCTGCCCTTCCACCTCACGACGCCCATCCTCCGGCGCCTGCTCCGTGCTCGCACGTGGCAGTCGGCCATCCTGCTCACGCAGTGGGAGGTCGCGCGCAAGCGCGCCGGGGTCGGCGGATCGACGATGATGACCGCGCAGTGGAGTCCGTGGTTCGACTTCCGCCTCATCACCCGCGTGCCCGCCCACGCGTTCACCCCCAAACCGAGCGTCGACGGCGGCCTGCTCACCGTCGAACGCCTCTCAACCGGACTGGTCCCGCACCGGGATCGGGCCTCGTACCAGCAGTTCGTCCGAGCGGCCTTCACCGGTCGCGGACGCGGAATGAAAGGGATCCTCACGCACATGAAGCTCACCGATCAGCCCCACCTGCAATCGACCATGGACCGCAACGACATCGGAGGAGACGCCTTGCCACGCGAACTCACCCCCGCACAGTGGGCCGGACTCTATACGGCACTGGCCGCCGACCAGACCACCACGCCGACGACGGCACGAGGAAAGGAAGAGACAATGCAGAAGAAGAACGGCAGCGGAGCGAAGAAGCCCGCAGACCAGAAATCCCTCGCCGAGGCGGTCGCAGAGTCCGCCCCGATCACCGGATCCCAGCCGGTGATCACCGGGGAGATGCCCATCGTCGGTGCCGAGGCGCCGGCTCGACTCGAGGCTCCGATCCCCGGTGCCGACACCTCGGCGAAGAGCCATGACAAGGCTCATCTCCAGGCCGAGCGCGGCTACATGCCCCAGCACGGCAAGAGGTCCCAGCCGCAGCCGCGCTGGAATCTGCCGCGCCGCCAGGGGTGAGCCGACCCTGCGGGTCCACTCAGATCGGGTGGACCCGCAGGGCTGCTCCACCCCTCACAGCAGCTTGATGTTGTCCTTCGCCTCGTCCCACAGTTCGGGGATCTCTCCGTGGAGGGCCCGCTTGAAGACGCTGAGCGTGAACTTGCCGATGAGGTCGGCGTCGACGGTCGAGGGCAGCGCGAGCGCGCGCTTGTTGACGACGACATCGACGACGACCGGCCCGTCCTTGTAGGCGAGCGCCTCGGCGATCTGGTCACGCAGGCGCGCAGGGTCCTCGCAGCGGATGCCCTTGACGCCGAATCCCTCGGCGATCGCCGCATAGTTCGCGGCCGGGAACTCGGTGCCCCAGGGACGGAACCCGGCCTCCTGCTGTTCGATGTTGACGAAGTCGAGCTCCTCGTTGTTGAGGATGACGTGGACGATCGGCGACTTGTGCTGGCGTTCGGTGAGCAGGTCGCCGAGACCGAGCATCGAGAACCCGCCGTCCCCGCAGAGGGCGACGACCTGCCGTCCGGGCAGCGCCTTGGTCGCCCCGAACGCATACGGCGAGGCGTCGGCCATCGACGCCCACGAGTACGACCCGAACTGGAACCGATCACCGCCGAAGCTCATCTGGTGAGCGACCCAGATCACCGAGGTGCCGGTGTCGGCGGTGACGATCGCGTCGTCGTCGAGGAGGTCGTCGAGCACGGACGCGAGGTATTCGGGTCGGATCGGCGAGCGCTTCTCACCCCCGTCGACGTAGTGGCGCAGGCGCTTCCGCCAGCTCTCGGTGACGTGCTGTGCGGTGCGGAGGAACTCGTCGTTCCTCTTCGGCTCGATGAGCGGGAGGAGCTTCTCGAGGAAGACGCCGACGTCGGCGGGGATCGCGAGCTCGAGAGCCACCCGACGTCCCAGGTGGGAGGGGGTGTTGTCGACCTGGACGATCGTCGCGTGGCCGCGGTCGAGGAAGTCGGGGAACGGGAAGTCGGCCCCGAGCATGAGCATGACATCGGCATGCTTGATACAGTCGGCCGCCGCCCCGTATCCGAGCAGACCGGTCATGCCGACGGCATTGGGATTGTCGGCCTCCAGCCAGTTCTTGCCCTTGAGCGTGTAGCCGACGGGTGCCTTAGCTCTGTCGGAGAGCTGCTTGACGAGGTCGACGGCGTCGACGGTGCCGTTGCCGCCGAAGAGGAAGACCCGGTCGTGGCCGTTGATGAGATCGGCGACGGCCTGGACGTCCTCGTAGTGCGGGGTCAGGACGGAACCGCGGGAGGAGGCGTAGACCGCGCGCTCCTCGAGCGGCGACTTCGCATGGGCGACGTCACCGGGCAGGGCGATGACCGTGGGGCCGTGCTCCTCGGTGGCGACGGTGATCGCCTGCTGGAAGACCGCGCGCGCCTGGGTCGGGTTGACGACGCGACCGGTGTAGAGCGAGGCGGTGCGGAACAGGTCGTACGGGCTGACCTCTTCGATCGCCTCGGTGTCGATGATGTTCGTCTCGACGTCGCCGGCGATCGCGATGACCGGTGCCATCTCATGGAAGGCGTCGAGCAGGCCGTTGAGAAGGTGGGTGACGCCGGGACCGGCCGTGCCGCAGACGACGACGGGACCATCACTGAGCTGGGCGTCGGCCGAGGCGGCGAACGTGCCCCACTCCTCGTGTCGGACGTGGATGAACTCGATCTCCGGGTGTCGGGCGAGCGCGTCGATCGTCGGATTGAGTGCATCCCCGACGATTCCGTAGCATCGCTTCACGCCCGCCTGGATGAGCATGTCCCATAGGTCGTCGGCCACTGTTCGCGCCATGATGTGTCCCTCACTTTCGACGTTGTCTTCGACCCTAGTCCTGATTTTCGAACTTCTGAAGAGGGTTGGCTGTGAGTGACCCGACCGTGACCGCGCTCAGCCCAGATACACCGCCGAGGCGGCCGCTTCGTCGATGACGGACGTGCCGGCGGCGCCGATGACGGCGATCTCGACCGTCCCTCCCGAGGCCGCGCGTCTGACGACGACGGTCGACCCGGGCCGCACGCGCGCCTCGGCGAGGGTCGCGAGCACCTCGGGGTCGGCGTCGGAGACCCGCAGCACCTCGTACGACCCGGGGGCCGCCTCGGCGAGGAGAAGCGAGGAGTCATGGGACTGCACAGCTCCGTCGGATCCTGGGATCGGATCGCCGTGGGGGTCGGCGGCGGGATGGCCGAGGAACCCGTCGATCCGGTCGATGAGCAGATCGGACGCGGCATGCTCGAGCGCCTCGGCCTCATCGTGGACCTCGTCCCAGCTGTAGCCGAGCGACTCGACGAGGAACGTCTCGATGAGTCGGTGCCGCCGCACCATCGCCAGCGCGATGCTCTCTCCCGCCGCCGTCAGCTCCGGCGGACGGTAGGGCACCCGGTTGACGAGGCCGAGGTCGTCGAGGCGTTTGAGCACCTCGGTGACGTTGGCCTTCGTCGTCCCGAACCGCTGCGCGAGCGCAGTCGCCGTCATCGGATCCCCGCCCCACTCGCGCGCCGACCAGATCGCCTTGAGATAGTCCTGACTGACCTCCGACACTTCCCCTGCACGCATGTCGTCAGCGTAGTCGATCGTCAGCCGGGAGGACGGGAGCCGCGGTCACCGCGGTGACGGTGAAGACGTTGGCGACAGCGCGCTCGACTCCGCGGCACGTGAGGAAGTGCGGGTCCGACCGGGACACCGTGATGTCGACGTCGAAGGCCGCCGAGGCGGTCCGCCGATCGATGACCCGCACCGTCCACACCCCGTCGGCCGAATCGACGCCGCCGATCTCGTAGGCGAAGCGCCCGGCTGGTCCCCGCTCCTTGAGCACCGCGGCGACGGCGACCTGTTCGAGCGAGTTGAGGTCCGTGTAGCCGCGCAGATGGAAGCCGTCGATCTCATCGGCGAGGTGCCCGGCGATGACGTCGACCGCGGTGTCCTCATCGAGATCCCCGTAGTAGACGCCGTCGGGCACGACGAGGATGTTCGCCGCGAATCGATCACCGCCGACGTGCGTGCACTCCCACACGAGATCCGGCCACCGCTCTGCGAGCGCCGCGGCCACGGGACGCCCGCGCACCGCACAGCAGACATCGTGCTGCCCGTGGGCGCAGACGAGGACGACGGGCGGCAGAAGTCCCGTCTCGGACTGTGAGGTCTCGGACTGCGCGGCACACGCTTTGAGCGCCTCGACGATGGCGAGGAGATCGGAGTCGTCCTCCCACTCTCCCCACATCTGGTGGAGGCGGCCGGGACCTTCGAGGTGCATGACACCCCAGACACCGGGCCCGCCGCGCGTGCGCCGGCCGGGTCGGCGGATGAGAAGAATCCTCGCCCGCAGCGTCTGCGCGGCGTAGAAGACCTCGGACCGCACACGCCAGTCGATGTCGAGGCCCTCGAAGCCGTTGATCGGCCACCCGCCTCGGTGTTCGATGAGCACCCAGTACGTCCCGCGCGGGGCGGTGCCGACGATGCTGTCGCCGCGGTCACGGGCGGCGTTCGAACAGCGGAAGCCCCGGACCTCGCTCATCGTCACCTCACCGCCTGCCTCAGCCGAGGGCGGGCACGAGCGCACCGGCGGCGAGCAGCCGTTCGGCAAGCGGCCGACCGATGTCGGCCACCGACACCGGATCGCCGTCGAGGAGGGTGCGGACGTCGGGCAGCTCGGCGTCGGTGAAGTCGAACCAGCCGATCCGGGTGCGCAGGCGGTTCCCCTCAAGCGTCGCGTCGAGACCGGCGCGCAGTGTCAGCGGTGACGCGTCGTCGAGGTGCTTCATCGCCGCGTGCTGAGCGAGAGGACCCAACGGCGCCGGGCGCGCCTGCGACCGGCTGATGCGGTCGATGCTCGGATTCGGGTCGGCGGCGGTGAGGGCCGAGACCATGGCCTCCCTGATCGCCTCAAGCGTCTCGGCGTCCGGACGGCTCTGACCCAGCGGCAGGCTCGCGCGCATCTGCGGATCGTCCTGGAGCCGAGCGAGTGCCGCCTGCGCGAGCTGCTCGGCGACTCCGTACCGCGTCCAATTGTGGATGCCGAGGGTGAGGTGGATCGAGACATCACCCTGGGCGGTCGCGGCGTGGAGCCAGCCGCGCGGCAGATAGAGGGCGTCGCCGGGTTCGAGCACGGCGTCGATGACGGGCTCGGTCGTCGCCGCCCGGCCCACGGCCTCGCGTCGGTCGGTCCACGGCTGGTCACGCAGGGGAGCATCGAAGACGGGTTCGTGGATGACCCACCGCTTCGCGCCTTCGATCTGGAGGACGAAGACGTCGTGGACGTCGTAGTGGTCGTCGAAGCCCTGGTTCTGCGGCGGGGTGATGTAGGCGTTCGCCTGGACCGGGTTGCCGAGTTCGCGGCTGAGCGCGCTGGAGAACGCACCGATGGGCTCCCAGGTGCGCTGGAGCGCCTGGAGGACGAGGGTCGCTCCGGCATGGAACTGCTTCCACAGCTTCGTGTCATCGAGCTGGTCGCCGATCGTCGCGCCGACCCCGGCCGGGGAGGTGAACGACGCCGTCGGCAGGGTCGCGCCGTCCTTGGCGACCCGCAGGAACGGGGAGCGCAGACCGCGCGCGGAGATGAGCTCGTCGACGGCGCGGGAGGAGAAGAGGTCGGAGAAGTCGGAGACTCCGCGACTGAGCAGCGCTCGCCTGCCCCAATAGTCCTGGGCGAAGGTTCCGCGCGAGCAGTCGATGAGCCGGGATTCCAGCACCCCGGCGCCTGCAGCGGCGCCGGGGTGCTGGATCTCAGTGGTGGGGGTGCTCAAGGTCGGTCGGCTCCACCGTCGGCACCGCCGTCGTGAACACCGGGTTCACCCGATGCGCCGCCATCGGCAGGGCCTTCTGCTCCGCCGTCGGCACCGCCGTCCTGGACACCCGGGGTGCCCGCGGCACCGCCGTCGGCCGGACCCTCGGCGCCACCGTCAGCACCGCCGTCGTGGACACCGGGGGTGCCCGATGCGCCGCCGTCCGCGGGACCTTCGGCGCCGCCGTCGGCGCCACCGTCATGAACGCCAGGCGTGCCCGCGGCACCGCCGTCGGCCGGGCCCTCGGTTTCGTTAGGATCGAAGTTGGATTCCGTCATGATTCCTCCTTGATATCGCGTGGCAGCGGCGGCACCCGGTCAGCCGTCGATCCTGGCCGCGCTCGGGCCTGCGTCGTCCCCGGTTGGGACGAGCCGCCTTGCTGACAGGCTACGTGTCAAACCGTCCGTTGTGAACAGGGCTGACGAGGATTTTCGTCGAGTTCACCCGGCCCGGTCCGATGCCGTCCGCGCAGCGGTGAGACGAAGTCCGCGCAGCGCCGAGGCGGGCCGAGCGGACATAGAGTGGATTGAGCGCTGGCCGGTGCCGACGCCAGGCCACCGAGCGGAGAGGAGAGACACGACGATGCGCGAGAAGCTCCTCGACCTCGTCTTCCTCATCGGCGTGTTCGGCAAGGGGATCGACGGACTCGCCGAGGTGGTCGGCGGGGTCGTGCTCCTCCTCACCACACCCGCACAGCTGACTGGCGCCGCCCGGGCCCTCACCGCCGAGGAGCTCACCGAAGATCCCCACGACCTGCTGGCCACCCTCCTCCTGCACGGCACCGCCCACCTCGACGGACGGACGACGACCTTCGCGGCGCTCTATCTTCTCGTCCACGGCGTGGTCAAACTCGCCATCATTGCCGCGCTGCTCTTCGGCACCACACGCCTCTACCCGTGGGCCATCCTCGCCCTCACCGGGTTCCTCGTCTTCCAGATCTATCAGCTCGTCGTCTCGCCGGGGATCGGCCTCGTCGTCCTCAGCGTGCTCGACGCCCTCATCATCTGGCTGACATGGCGAGAATGGCGCCGCGGACGCACCGTCCGCGACGCCATCGCCGAAGTCCGCGCGTGGCGTCGCCCCCGACGCGGGACCGCCGACTGAACCGCAGGCCGTCCGCGCAGCGCCGAGGCGAAGTCCGCACAGCTCACCGTCCGGCGAGTTCCTGCGCCTTCTTCTCGATCTCCGGTTCGCCGGCGGCACTGAGGTCGATGACGCCTGCGGCGATGATGTGCTCGTGCAGCGGCTCGTGGCGGTGGGCGAGGAACTTCTCGAAGTCCTCGGCGGCGTTCGAGGTTCCCGTGCCGTGGCCGAGGAGGACGAAGTCGCGTCCCGCCGCGGCCTTGTCGATCTCCGTGACGAGGTCGTCGAAGAACCGGTCGAGGTCCTTCTTGTCGTCACGGCCGGTCTTCTTCTCCACCGTGCGCATGTGGTGGCCGCGCGAGTCCGGGTTCTTCTCGTGCTCGTGCTGGTCGACTTCGACATCGTGGGCGCTCAAGTCGAAGTCGTAGAAGCGCGCGTCCTCGTCGGTGAGCGTGACGACGAACAGGTGCCCCTCGCCCTCGGTCGACTCGTGCGCGGCGAAGAGGTGACGGGCGCGTTCGACGTCCTCGATGCTCACGAGCCCGTCGTGCTGACGGCGGAAGACGACACGGTGGCCGTTCATGTTCACCGCGAGGCGATCGCCCGACTCCTGTTCGACCCGGTCGGCGTAGTTCTCCCACATCGTGATGAAGTGCTTCCACTCGATGTCGCGCGGAGCGGGATGGCCGAGGATGGACTCCTTGGTCTTCTGGGGATGATCGCTCATGATGCCTCCTGGGGTGAGATGAGCGCGGGGATCGCGCCTCAGCCCCGACAATAGCCGCTTTTCGCTGTTGCCCCCATCCCCGATTCGCGCGATAGTCGAGTGCAAGGGCACCTGCGAGGCGAGGAGGACCGCGTGGACGTCACCGCTCTGCTTCCCCTGCTCGACGCGGGCGACTACACGATCGCCCGCGAGATCCTCCAACGCGGCTTCGCGGTCCTCTTCCTCATCGCCTTCGTCAACGCGTGGAACCAGTTTCCGCCCCTCCTCGGCGAGCACGGCCTCCTCCCCGCGCCGCGCTTCATCGCCCTGACGACGGCACGGCAGGCCCCGAGCCTCTTCCGCTGGAGACGCACCCCCTACTCCGATCGCAACCTCCGCATCGTCTGCGCCGTCGGCATCCTCCTCGCCCTCACCGTCATCGTCGGCCTCCCCCAGGCGGGACCCGCGTGGGCGCCGATTCCCGTGTTCCTCCTCATGTGGTGGCTCTACTTCTCGATCTCGGCGATCGGGCAGCGCTTCTACGGCTTCGGCTGGGAGAGCCTGCTCCTCGAGGCAGGATTCCTCGTCGGATTCCTCGGCTCCCACGCGGTCGCCCCGCCGCTGCTCATGATCCTCCTGCTGCGGTGGTTCACCGTCCGCGTCGAGTTCGGCGCCGGGATGATCAAGATGCGCGGGGACAGCTCGTGGCGTGATCTCACGGCGATGAACTACCACCACCAGACGCAGCCGATGCCCGGCCCGCTCAGCCGCACCGCCCACCTCAAACCGGCATGGTGGCACAAGGGCGAGACGCTCGGCAGTCACATCGTCCAGCTCATCGCCCCGTGGCTGCTCTTCCTCCCCCAGCCCATCGCCTCATTCGCCGCGGCCGCGATCATCATCACCCAGCTCGCACTCGTCATCACCGGCAACTACGCGTGGCTCAATTGGGCGACGATCCTGCTCGCGTGTGCGGGCATCAGCGACTCCTTCCTCCGCTGGATCATCGGCGGTCCGTGGCCGGAGTGGGGCATCGACGCCGTTGTCCGCACTGTCCAGGATCCCCTCGCCGAGGCGGCCGGCAGTTCCGCTGCCTATCCGCCGTCCCCGCTGTGGTGGGTGCTCCTCATCACCGCGTTCGTCATCTGGCAGGCCATCCTCAACATCCCGGCGCTGCGCAACCTCTTCTCTCCGCGGCAGCTGATGAACGCCCACTTCAACCGCTGGGGCCTCGGCAACGCCTATGGGGCGTTCGGGTCGATGTCGGAGACCCGTCACGAGATCGCCATCGAGGGCACGCTCGACCCCTCGGGCACGGCCGGGTGGAAGGAGTACGTCTTCAAGGGCAAGCCCGGTGACGTCACCCGGCGCGGACCCGTCGTCGCGCCCTACCATCTGCGGCTCGACTGGCTCATGTGGTTCGCCGCGCTCGGCGACTACCGGGACTCCTGGTTCCTCGCGCTCCTCGAACGCCTCGCGACCGGGGATCGGCTCATCCGTCGGCTGCTCGGCCCCGACCCGTTCGACGGGGAGGCTCCCGCCCTCATCCGCGCCCGGATGTTCACCTACCGGTATGCGACACGGGAGGAGCGTCGCGCGGCGCGGGCCGCGGGCGAGCCCGTGCCGTGGTGGGTCCGCTCCGACCCTGTGACGATCGTCCGTCCCGTCTCCCTGCGCGGCCGCTGAGTCCCGCGCAGGCCGCCCCGAGCAGGGCGAAGGCGACGGCGACCACGACGAACCCGACCGACCCGATGGCGAAGGCTCCGAGCACGGCGGTGCCGACGGCGACCCCGGCGTTGAGACCGGCGTTGTTCCAGCTCACCGCCGAGGCCCGATGCTCGGCGAACTCGACGCTCACGGTCGCCTGCGCGGTGCTGAAACACGCCCCACCGGCCGCGCACCAGACGAGCAGTGCCGCGATCGCCACCCCCACCTCGGCGACGGTGAAGACGACGACGATCATCCCGGCGAGGACGATCGCCCACCCCGCGAGCAGGCCCATGAGCGGCCATCCTCGCTGTCGCCACCGATCGACGAGGAGTCCGGAGGCATACGACCCGGCCATCGACCCCACTCCCACGGCACCGCCGAGGAGGCCCAGGTCGATGACGCTGAAGTCGAACCGGGAGGCGAAGACGACGCCGATGTACCCGTACGTCCCGATCCGCGCCGCCTGCGTGAGCGCGGTCGCGACGATGACCCCGGCGAAGCCGCGCCGGACCCACAACCCGAGCGAACTCCGCCACGCCTGCCGCGGCGTCCGGCGCACGCGGGTGCTCGCCTCCGGCTCGCGCAGTCGACCGGCGATGAGGAGACCCGCGACGAGCATCCCTGCGGCGACGGCAGCGAAGGCGAACCGCCAGCCCCACGTGGCGGCGAGCAGGCTCCCGATCGGCACCCCGACGATCTGCCCGGCCCCGTAGACCGCCGCACCCAGTGAGATCGCCCGGCCGCGTTCGTGATCAGCGGCGGTCTCTCCGAAGACGGCCCACATCGCCGGGGCCGCGAGGCCGCCGCCGATGCCGACGATCCCGTGGCAGAGAGCGAGCATCGGCTCGCTCACCGCGAGAGCGCACCCGATGTCACCGGCGACGAAGATCGCCAGGCCGGCGAGGATCGCCGTGCGCCGGTCCCACCGGTCGGTCAGCGCCGCGAGAACCGGACTGGAGACGGCGTACCCGAGGACGTACCCGGTCATCGTCCACGCGGCCGCAGCGTGTGAGACCCCGAGGTCGGTCGCGATCGCATCGAGCAGCGGCGGAACGAGGAAGAGCTGGGCACCCATGAGGAGGAAGACCGCGTGGAGGAGCCGGTGCTGGCTCCACGGTGTTGCGGTGGGCGCTGCGGTGGGAGCTGGGGATTCAGCGTCGTGACGTCGAGGGGTCATGACTCCACCCTGCGCCGGTGCAGGCGTCGGCATCCAAGACCGTTTCCCTCTCGGACGATAAGCAGGGGTTATCCTCGACTCGTGCAGCTCGAGCGCCTCGACTACTTCGTCGCCGTCGCCGAAGAACTCCACTTCGGTCGCGCCGCCGCACGTCTGCATCTCAGCCAGCCGGCCCTGTCCCAGCAGATCAAACGCCTCGAGTCCGACCTCGGCGTGACCCTGTGCGTGCGCTCCGCCCACGGCGTCGAGCTCACCCCGGCCGGTGCGGTCCTCGCCGACTCCGCCCGGGATCTCCTCACCCGCTACGCCCTGCTGCGCTCCGACGTCCGTGCCGTCGCCGACGGATCCGGCGGCACGCTCCGGCTCGCCCTCACGCGCTCCGACGGCGAGGGTATGGCCCGCAGCCTCCTCACGGCGCTGACCGACCGGTACCCGGAGATGACGGTCGAGGCCGAGTCGGGATGGACCGCGTGGAATCTTGCGTCCCTCGATGCCGGGGACATCGACGCCGCGATCGTGCGCACGCCCCTGGGACGCGCCGACCTCGAGCAGGCGACGCTCGGCACCTCGGAGATCGTCGCCGTCCTGCCGTCGTCGCATCCGCTCGCCCGACACCGCCGACTCCAGCGAGGCGACCTCCTCGCCTCACCCGTGATCTTCTGGCCGAGGCGCCAGGCGCCGGCCGCATACGATTCGGTCATCAGCGACCTCTTCGGTGCCGCGGCCGACTCCGTCCGGATCGCCCACGAGCCCGACGGTGAGAGCATCCTCGCCGCAGTCGCCGCCGGTCGCGGCATCGGCCTGCTCGACCGGGGACGCACCACGCGGCGCCGGGGTCTCGTCACCCGCCGGTTCACCGGCACTCCGCCGCACCTCGGCGTCGCGCTGGCCTGGAAATCCGGGCGGCGCAGCCCCGCGCTCAGGCGGCTCGTCGAGCTAGTCGATGCCGGCGACGAGGAGGGCGATGAGGACGACGTTGAGGACGATGATGAGGCTCGCGGCGGCGAGCGCGGCGACCGTGATCGCCCGCCCGTTGGCGAACTCGCCCATGACCGTCCGCATCCTCGTCAGCCGCACGAGCGGAACCATCGCAAAGGGGATCCCGAGGCTGAGGACGACCTGGCTGAGCACGAGCGCCCACGTCGGGTCGATGCCGATCGCGAGAACCGCGAGGGCCGGGAGCATCGTCACCGCCCGCTGCCACACGATCGGCACATCGACGCGCAGGAGGCCCTGCATGATCGAGGCCCCCGCATAGGATCCGACCGCCGAGGAGGCGAGCCCTGAGGCGAGCAGGCCGATGCCGAAGAGGAGGCCGACGACCTCGCCGAGGTTGGCCGTGACGACCGCGTGGGCGCCTTCGATCGTGTCCGTGCCCGACTCCCCGCGCAGCGCAGCCGCGGCGAGCAGGAGCATCGCGATGTTGACGGAGCCGGCGACGACGAGGGAGAGCGCGACATCCCACCGGCTCGCCCGCAGCAGGCGCGGAATCTCAGCCCGCGGCACCGTCCCGTGCCGGTCGACGGCGAGGGCCGAGTGGAGGTAGATCGCATGCGGCATCACCGTGGCCCCGAGCATCGAGGCGGCGAGCACGAGCGAGTTCGTGCCCTCGAGCTGCGGGACGAGGCCCCCGGCGGCCTGCCCCCAGTCGACGTCGCCGACGACGAGTCCGGCGAGGAAGCCGATCGCGATGATCGCGAGGAAGCCGATGATGACGAACTCGAAGGGCCGCTGCCCGCGCGTCGACTGGATGGAGAGGAGGACGAGGGAGACGACGCCGACGATGACCCCGCCGAGGAGGAGCGGCACGTCGAAGAGGATCTTCAGGGCGATGGCACCGCCGACCACCTCGGCGAGATCGGTGGCGACCGCGACGATCTCCGCCTGGCCCCAGTACGCGAGCCGTGACCTCCGGCCGAGGCGATCGCCGAGGAGGGCCGGCAGCGACTGTCCGGAGACGAGTCCGAGCTTCGCCGACAGGTACTGGACGAGGACGGCGATGAGGTTCGCGGCGACGAGCACCCAGACGAGGAGGTAGCCGTACTGCGCGCCGGCTGTGAGGTTAGCCGCGACGTTGCCGGGGTCGACATAGGCGACGGCCGCGACGAAGGCAGGACCGAGGAGGAGCACGAGCGAGGCGCGGGGCCGTGCCCGTGGGGTCGTGGGGCTCGCAGTGTGAGCCGTCGGGGAGTTCCTGCGCATGAAGTTAAGGTACATTAACTTTAATCGCCCGGCAACACGGGCGGCAGCACAGACATCGTCACCGAGCATTCACCTCGGCGCCTTGGCACCCGCACCGAGGCGGCGTATCGTTAAGCCATGCCCAGTGAACGTGTTCACTCAAATCCACCGCACCCCCAGGAATCCGCGCGCTCGCTCCAGCGCCGACGGACCGAGGATCGGATCATCACGGCCGCCGCCGACCTCTTCCTCGCCGCGGGATACCGGGCGACGACCATCCGCCGGGTCGCCGAGGCGGCGGGGGTGTCTGTGGGCCGGGTGATGGCGGTCGGGGACAAGGATGCTCTCCTCGTCGCGTGCTACGACCGGTGGATCGGGCAGCTCCAGGACGGCACCGCGGAGGTCCCGGCGACGATCGCGCGGACGGGCACCACCTCGGCGGTGCAGGACCATCTGCTCGGGATCTTCCTGCCGTTCCTCGAGTTCTTCGCCGCTCATGAGGACCTCTCCCGGGACTACGCGGCCGCGCTCATCCGCATCCACGGTCGGCCGCAGGTCTTCGACGGCCTCGCCCGGGATCTCCAGGCAGCCCTGCGGGACAACCTCGTGTCGATCGGGATCAGTGAGGACAATGCGCGGGCGAGCGCCGCGGCCCTCTACGACTCCTACATGGGCGTGATCTTCCGCTGGGCGGCCAGCGACATGAGTGCCGCCGACGCGGTCACAGCGCTTGCCGACATCATCGCCTTCCACACCCGCTTCCGCAGGACGCCATGACACTGCTGCCCGATCCGTGGTGGGTGCTCGCCCTCACCGTCCTCGTCCTCATCGGGTGCTTCCTCGTGTGAGCTCGTCGCCGGCGGGACGGTCGTGAACCGATTGCAACATTGCGGTGCTTCGGATCGCACGAGGACTCGGCTAGGCTCGAAGTGACGGCCGCCACGCCAGACGAAGGAGTGTGGAAATGCCCGAATTCGCCGACAGCAGCCGCGCTCGCGCCGAATCCCCGGCCGAACGCCATTCCCGGTGGACCTGGATCCACGAGACCGCCGCCATGACCGGGTGGAACTTCACCGCCCTCGAGGGCCGCCTCGTCGCCGACGACCCCCCGTGGGACTTCGACACGATGTGCCTCGAGGCCTGGGACGACGCGAGCACCGTCCTCGACATGGGCACGGGAGGCGGCGAGCGCCTCATCGCCCTCGTCAAGCGCTTCCGCGGCCGCCACCCCGGGACCGCGCCCGACCTCTCGATCGTCGCCACCGAAGGCTGGGCGCCGAACGTGCCGGTGGCCGCCGCCGCGCTCGAACCCTTCGGGATCGAGGTCAGCGACTACGACAGCGGCGACGGCGAGCCGCTGCCGTGGTCCGATGCGTCCTTCGACGTCGTGATGAACCGGCATGAGAGCTATGACATCGCCGAGGTGGCCCGTGTCCTCTCCCCCGGCGGACTCTTCCTCACCCAGCAGGTCGACGGCACCGAGGCGATCGAGTTCCGCAACTGGTTCGGCGGGGAACCCGAGCATCCGGAGATCCAGCTCGAACCGTGCGTCGACGCCGTCGAGGAGCAGGGACTGCGCGTCGAAGCGGCCCGCCGCTGGCAGGGGACGATGCGCTTCACCGACGTCGAGGCCGTCATCGAGTACCTCGCCTACGTGCCGTGGGACGTGCCCGACTTCGTCGTCGGCGACCACCTCGGCGGTCTGGAGCGCCTCGCCGCCGAGCGCCGCCCGATCGAGGTGACGCAGAAGCGCTTCCTCATCGCCGCGATCAAGGAGTGAGGTTATCCCGACCCCACCCATCGGGAAGCCGTCTGTGCCCCGGGAACGCGGTTCCGTAGCGTCGGGGACATGACCTCGCCGAACTTCTCGTATCCGCAGCCCACCGATGACGAACTGGCCGCGCAGATGCCGGCCGGCCCCTCCGCTCTCCGCACGCCCGCACCCCCAGTGCCCGGGCCTGTCGACCCCGTGACCGGGCTTGTCGACCCAGTGCCCGGATCCGCTGTGGCGGGTGCGCCGTCGCCGCGGCTCGGGAAGTGGGCGCTCGGGCTCACCCTCGGTGCTGCGGCACTGTCCCTCATCGCCTCGATGATCCTCGGGGCCACCGCGGGACCCGCCGAAGCCGCGAACGGACGCTACTTCTCCGACGCACCGGCGTGGCTGACGGTGCTCGGCACGACGCTCTTCGCTCTCCAGGGCCTGTGCACGCTGGCCGGGCTCAGCGGCCTCGTCATGGGCATCATCGCGACCGCCACCGACCGCGGCCGCACGCAGGGGATCATCGCCACGGCCGTCGCGATCTTCACCCCCGTCATCTCCTTCGCCCTCTTCCTCGTCCTCAGCTTCGCCCTGGTCTGAGACGGGTCGACCGGTCGCTCTGCGTGGTCTGCGACAGTGCGATAATCCCTGTCATGGCCTCCCACCCCCTCACCCTCGTCTGGTTCCGCGACGATCTGCGCGTCGCCGACCACGAGGCGCTCACCGCCGCCCGTGAAGCCGGCGATGTCGTGGCGATCTGGATCCGTGAGACCCGGGATGCCGAGGGCCGCGGACCGCGCCCGCTCGGGGCGGCAGCGCGCTGGTGGGCCCACGAATCCCTCGAGGTCCTCGAGGGGGAACTCGAGTCGCTCGGCATCCCGCTGCTCCTCGCTGCGGGGACTGCCGCCGACATCATCCCCGACGTCGCCGAGGGTCTTGGGGCGACGACGGTGCGCTGGTCGCGCCGCTATGCCCCGGCCTCCCACGCCCTCGACGAGGTCGTCGCCGGCACGCTGAGCGCACGCGGCATCGCGGCGGAGGGCTCGCGGGGCGCGCTTCTCGTCGAACCATGGGAGGTCACACCGTCCTCGGCGAGTGAGCACTACAAGGTCTTCACCCCGTTCTGGAACGCCGCCCGGGAGGTCCCCGTCGACCTGCCGCTGCCGGTCATCGAGGCGCAGTCACTGAGTGCGGCGACCGCCGTGCGCCTCGCCCGCGTCCGGCAGGACAGTCCCCACCTCCTCACCGCCATCACCGACCTTGGTCTGCTCGACGTCGTGGCCGGTGATCCGGCCTCCAACACCGGGTCGGGCGGGTTTCTGTGGTGGACGGACACGGTGGCCGCCCACTGGACACCGGGAGTCGTCGCTGCCGCGGAGGCGCTCGACCGCCTCGGCGAGCGCATCGACGGCTACGCCGAAGACCGGGACGTGCCCGGGGATCCTCAGGGGACATCGGCACTGTCGCCGCGCCTGCGGTTCGGTGAGGTCTCGCCGCGGCAGCTCCTCACCGCCGTCGCGGACCTCGCCGAGGTGGGGGCGGCGGATCGGCAGGCGTGGGTGCGGCAGCTGTACTGGCGGGAGTTCGCATGGCACCTCACCCACCATGTGCCCGACCTCGACTGGCAGCCGATGCGGCCGGAGTTCGCGCACTTCCCCTACGAGGACGATGACGAGGCGCTGCACGCGTGGCAGGCGGGACGGACGGGGATCGCACTCGTCGACGCAGGGATGCGGCAGCTGTGGGAGACCGGGTGGATGCACAACCGGGTCCGGATGGTCGTGGCGAGCCTGCTGACGAAGAACCTGCTGCTGGCCTGGCAGTCCGGGGAGCAGTGGTTCTGGGACACCCTCGTCGACGCCGATGAGGCGAACAATCCCGTGTCCTGGCAGTGGGTCGCCGGGTGCGGTGCCGACGCCTCCCCCTTCTTCCGGGTCTTCAATCCCGAGCGGCAGCGGGTCCGCTTCGACCCCGACGGGGTGTACGTGAGGCGGTGGCTCGGTGAGTCGGGGGACGCGGGCGAGCCGCTCGTCGACCTCGGCGAGTCCCGTCATGCCGCGCTCGCCGCCTACGATGCGATGAAGAGTGCGACCGCGGAGGGCTGAGCCCACTCCCGCCGGGGGCCGGCGACGCTGCCGCGTAAAATGGCAGGCATGACCACGCTGCCGCTCACTCCTGCCACGACCGTGGACGGACGCCTGGTCTGCCACTACTTCGAGGCCGACCGGTGCCGGTCGTGCGCCCTGCTCGGCACCCCGCACGACGAGCAGATCACGGATAAGGAGGCCTGGTGCCGCGAGGTCCTCGCCGCCCAAGCCCCCGCTGAGTGGCTGCCGGCCGCCTCGGGTCCCGACCATGACTTCCGCAACCGGGCGAAACTCGCCGTCGGCGGGGCTGCGGGTGCGGTGACGCTCGGCATCCTCGATGGGGACTTCCACGGCGTCGACCTGCGCGACTGCGGGATCCAGGTGCCGACGATCCGTGCTGTCATCCCCGTGCTCGCCGACTTCCTCGACGCGACCGGCCTCGACCCCTACGATGTCTCCGCCCGCCGAGGTGAGCTGAAGTTCGTCCACGTCACCGCGGCGCCCTCGGGGGAGCTCATGGTCCGCTTCGTCGTCCGCTCGCAGTTCGGACTCGAGGTCATCGCCTCCAGGACCGCGGCGCTGCGCGCGGCGATCCCGCAGGCGACCGTCGTCTCCGTCAACCTCCTCCCCGAGCACAAGGCGGCTCTTGAGGGCAGTCGGGAGGTCATGCTCGTCGGCGAATCGCTGCGGATGAACCTCGAGCGCGTCGACCTCCACCTGCGGCCGCAGAGCTTCTTCCAGACGAACACCGGGGTCGCGACCGCGCTCTGCGATCAGGTCGCGGACTGGGTCGACGAGATCGCCCCGGCCGCGCTGTGGGACCTCTACTGCGGGGTCGGCGGCTTCGCCCTGTGGAGCGCGTCCGGCAGCGGCGATGGCAGGCCGGCGCCGAGGCGCATCACCGGCATCGAGATCAGCGACCAGGCGATCGAGTCGGCGAAGCTCAGTGCCGCCGAACTCGGCGTCGCCGACGTCACGGAGTTCGTCGCGGGGGATGCCACCGAGGTTGCTGAGACCCGCCTCGGTGCCGGGGAGCGCCCGGACGCGATCATCGTCAATCCGCCTCGGCGCGGGATCGGATCGCGGCTGTCGACCGTGCTCGAGGACTCCGGGGTCGAGCACATCGTCTATTCGAGCTGCAATCCGCTCACCCTGGCCGCGGACCTCGACCGGATGCCGAGCTACGAGGTCACCCGAGCCCGCGTCTTCGACATGTTCCCGCACACGAAGCACCTCGAGGTCGCCGTCCTCCTGCGCCGCCGGGCGCGGGAGGCCACGACCGCTCACCTGCGCCCGTAATCCATCCCCATCGCGGTGCGCACTTCGTCGAGGGTCGCCTCGGCGATGACCTGAGCCCGCTCGTTGCCGGCGGCGAGGATCGCCTCGACCGCACCCCGATCCGCGGCCAGCTCGGCACGGCGCTGACGATGGTCGGTGAGGAACTCGTTGACCGCCTCGGCGGTGAGCGCTTTGAGGGCACCCGCACCGGCCTCACCGATCTCCGCGGCGATGGCCTGGGGCGTCCGACCCGAGCACACGGCCGCGGTCGTCAGCAGCGCCCCGATCCCCGGACGGTTCTCCGGATCGAACGTGATCGTCCGCTCGGCATCGGTCGGGGCCTTCCGGATCGCCTGCGCCGTCTCATCGGCGCTCATCCCCAGCGAGATGGCGTTGCCGTAGCTCTTCGACATCTTCCGCCCGTCGAGGCCGGGCAGCTCCGGGGTCGTCGTGAGCATCGCCTCGGGTTCGGGGAACACCCGGTCGTAGCGGTCGTTGAATCGCCGGGCGATCGTGCGGGTGATCTCCACGTGCGGCAGGTTGTCCTTGCCGACGGGAACGAGGCTGCCCTTGCAGAAGAGGATGTCGGCGGCCTGGTGAACGGGATAGGTGAGCAGCAGTCCGCTCAGGGGCCGATCCGAAGCGGCGAGTTCAGCTTTGACGGTGGGGTTGCGTCGCAGCTCGCTGTCGGTGACGAGGCTGAGGAACGGCAGAATCAGCTGGTTGAGTGCGGGGATCGCCGAGTGGGTGAAGATCGTCGTCCGTGCCGGGTCGATGCCCGCTGCGACGTAGTCGATGATCGCCTCCCGGACGTGGTCGGCGACGTTCGCCGAGGTCGCCCGATCGGTGATGACCTGATAGTCCGCGAGGACGATGAACGTCTCGATTCCCCGGTCCTGCAGGGCGACACGTTCGAGGATCGACCCGAAGAGGTGTCCGAGGTGCAGCCGGCCGGTGGGTCGTTCGCCGGTGAGCATCCGGAATCTCTGCGGGTGGTCGTCGATGTCGGCGCGCAGCTGCGGCATGCGATCAAGGGTCGCGGAATAGGAATCCATGGGTGTTCTCCTCAGGGTGTGCGAGTGCGGTGTCGGCGGCACGGGTCGCACGGAGAGTCCCACGTCGGATGCGGGCTGCCATGCAGCCCGCGGGTATGCGTCAGTCGGCTGCGTCGGAAGGCAGCCACCACCAGGTGAGTCCGGCGTTGCGCATGCTCGCAGTCTACGCCGCCGGATGCCGTGGCGGCGTCCACAGGGTGGTCAGTGCCCGATGGGAGCGTTAGAGTACCCGCATGTCGATCGCAGTGAACACCCAGGGCGTCGAACAGGCGCGCACCCTCATCCGAGACGGCAAGGTCGATCGCAACGATCGCGGAGACTGGTCGAAGGATCGCCCCAGCGCCGAGGACGAGGACGTCTTCATCTCCAACAACGGGTGGGACGCCTACGCGAAGTGGCACCTCGGCATCGACGAGTCGGCTGACCCGCGCACGAAGAAGGCCTACTCGTTCCCCTACGGCGACTTCGTCGTCGTCCACCGGGCCGGAGTCATCGCCGCAGAATCGCGTGCCGGGGAGTACAAGCACGCCGAGATCGAGAAAGCGGCGAAGGAGCTGCTCACCCTCATCGACGACGGCCAGTGACGGCCTGAAGTCCCAGAGCTGAGTCAGCCTGGAGCGGCGCCGGGCAGTCTGCGCCGCGTCCGCGGTGATTGTGTGCCAGGTCCATGGCGATCTGGGCTCTGTTTTCGCCATGGACCTGGCGCAGAATCAGTGTGGCAGCCGCTGGCGGCCTCATCGCACGCGCCCTCACCGCACGCGGCGGGCCAGCTTCATGAGCTCCTCGGTGACGGTGATGTGGCTGTTGCGCCGGACCGTGAGGTTCCGCCACGTCACCACGGAGACCCCGGCCGCGGCGAGACCGGCGATCGAGACGCCCTTGACCGTCGGTCCCGTCCGGTTCGCCAGCAGCTGCGAGGCGGCGAGCAGCGACGATGACGCCATGAGGCCGTCGATGAGCTTGTCGGTGAGCTCTTCGGGGTCGCGCAGGTTGATCTCCAACCGGGTCTCGCCCTTGCGCAGCTGCTGAACGAGGATCTCGATGTCGCGGGGCAGCTCACGGGCCATCCGAGTCCAGCTCGTCGTCGACCGCACGAGCCGCTCGAGCATCTTCTTCGGACTGTTCTCCCTGATCATGTGCTCACGCAGGTACGGCCCGAGGTACTCCTCCATTGTCACGGTGCTGCCGAGCTGGATGCCGAAGCCCTCGAGCCGCCCCATGACGCGCACGAGCATCGCCAGGTCGCTCGGGAAGCTCAGCTCCTTGTCGTGGAGCAGCTGCATGCACGCGGTCATCGCGGCATTGAGGTCGATGTCCGTCGACGCCGTGTCCTCGGGCAGGTACTGCGCCATCCACTTGTCGACGGCCATCTCGAGGTCTTTGACATCCGTCGAGGCGGGGGCGTTGCAGACGATGAGGAGGATGTCGGTGAGGTCGGAGACGTCACGTCCGACGACGGCGGTGAGGAGGCGGATGACGTCGTTGCGCCGCGGGCCGGCGAGGTAGCCGACATCCCCGTAGTCGAGAAGGACGACATGCTCGGCATCGGGGATGAGGAAGTTCCCCGGATGCGGGTCGGCGTGATAGAGGCCGTTGTCGAAGATCATCGTCATCCACGCGTTCGTCACGTGCTTCGTGAGATCGTCGACACTCCACCCGGCGCCCGTGACATCGGCGCTGGTCTTCGTCTGGACGCCCGGCATCTGCTCCATCGTCAGCACCCCGGTCGCGCTGAGCTCCGGGTAGGGCGTGGGCACGAGCAGCCAGTCGAGTTCGGCGAGCTCTCGGGCGAAGCGCTGCATCGCCCGCAGCTCGTTGGTCAGGTCCATTGCCTGGCTCATCATCTCGGCGAATTCGTCGACCATCTGCGCCGGGTTGAAGCGCGCGAGCTCCGGGTCCGCGGATTCGACGAACCGCGCGACCTTCTTCATGAGGTCGAGGTCGCCGCGGACCTTCTCCTCGGCCCCGGAGTGGAGGACCTTGACGACGGCCGGGGTGCCGTCCTTGAGCACCGCGTGATGCGCCTGCGCCACCGACCCCGAGGCGAAGGGCTCGACATCGAAGGAGGTGAAGAGTTCGCTCACCGGGGCACCGAGGTCGGCCTCGACCCGCTCCTTCGCCCTGCCCGGCGGATCGGCCGGCACTTCGGCTTGGAGCCCGGACAGCGCCTCGGCGATATCGGCGCCCACGAGGTCGGCGCGCATGCTCAACGACTGGCCGAGTTTGATCCAGGTCGTCCCGAGTTCGGTGAACGCCGCGGTGAGCCGCGCGCCGGGCTCGAGTGTGACGAGGTCGGGATCGGCGAACTTCGTCGCGAGGTTCGTGCTGCCGTCCGCGGCGGCGAGCGTGCGCGCGGATCGTTCGGCGATGCCGTAGCGGGCGAGCACCTCGAGGATCTCGCGAGCGCGTCCGGCGTCGCTGCCGAACATTGTCAGATGTGGGGATTCCATGCCTGCTCCTGGGTCTCGCGCGAACCCTCGGTCGGCTCCGCTGCGGTCTGGGGTGGGCACAGTGTAACCGCCGTTCATCGGTGGCGGATGTCAGCGCGGACGATCGCCGAGGCGGTGCCCGGCGAACGCGGTGACCTCAGCTTCGCGGTCAGCGCAGCTTCGCGGTGACCTCGGCGGCAGCGGCGAGCACCCGATCGACGAGGTCGTCGGGCATCTCGGGCGTCGCGGTGGCGTCCCCGGCCCCGGAGGCTTCACCGGTTCCGGCGGACGGCGCTTCGGGCGCGGGCACGGAGAGCCCGATCGCGGCGATCGGGCGGGAGAGCACATCGTAGACGGGGGCGGCGAGCGTCGCGATGCCCGGCGTCACCTCCCCGTGTTCGATCGCCCACCCGGCGCGCCTGGTCTGCGCGAGCAGGGCGCTCAGCTGCCGCACCGACGTCGGGCCCTGTCCTGTGCGGGTGACGAAGGCGGACTCGGACTGGAACATCGCGAGCACCTCGGACTTCGGCAGCTGGGCGAGGATCGCCCGCCCGGTGGCCGTGAGGTAGCTCGGCATCCGCACCCCGGTCGCGGTGACGACGGCGACGGACTTCAGCGACTGCTCCTTGAGCACGTACACCGTCTCCCACCCGCGGATGACGGCGAGCTGCGCCGTCGCCGCCGTGTCTTCGGCGAGCTGGCGCACGACCGGCTGGGCGAGCCGCTGGAGCGGATTCATCCGCAGGTACGAGCTGCCGAGTTCGTGGACGCCGGGCCCGAGGACGAACCCCGGTTCGGTGCGGACGACCAGGCCGAGCTCCTCGAGGACCGCGAGCAGCTCGTAGACGCTCGAGCGCGGCAGGTCGAGGGCGCGCACGAGGGCACCCGCGGAGATCGCCCGGTTCGACGCCGCCAGATGGCGCAGGATCGCCACCGAGCGGCGCAGTGCGGGAACCTCAGCCACGACTCAGCCAGCCGTCCCGGACACATGGGCCTGGGGCGCAGCCGTCGCCATTCCCAGGGCGTCGAACGCCGCGGCGTAGAGATCGGCGATCGGCCCGAGCTCGGTGTGGACGCCGTCGCGGATGCGGACGATGCCGCCGCTCACCGTCATGCGAATGTCTTCGGCGGTGGCGGTGAGGACGATCTGCTCGCCCAGCGACCCCATCGTCCGCATGCTGTCGGTGGTCACGGCGATGAAGTCGCACGCCGCACCGGGGACGAGTTCGCCGACGGGCAGAGCGAGGCTGCGGGCACCCCCGGTCGTCAGGGCGGCGATGAGCTCGGCCGGAGAGAACCGACCGCGCTGGCCGCTGCGCAGCCGCTCCCCGGCCTCGAGTCCCTGCGTCTCCCTCAGAGCATCGAGGACGACGTGCTGGTCGGAGCCGAGCGCGATCGTCGCCCCCGCCTCGGCGAGCTCCCGGGCCGGGCCGATCCCGTCGGCGAGGTCGGCCTCCGTGCACGGGCACATGACGATCGTCGTCGCACCCTGCCCGAGCGTCGCGATGTCGGCCTCGGACAGATGCGTCGCATGGACAGGTGAGAGCGACTCGCTCACGACCCCGGCCCGGGCGAGGACCTGTGTCGGCGTCGTCCCGTAGGCCGCGACCGACGCCTCGTTCTCCGCGGGCTGCTCGGAGAGGTGGACGTGCAGCGGTCCGGACAGTTCGGTGAAGCGCGGCAGGTCCGCGGCGGCGACCGCACGCACCGAATGGATCGCGGCACCGAGGTGGACGAAGCTCTCCCCGGGTGCGCCGACGGGGAACTCGGCGGCGAGATCCTCACCGAGGCGCGCGTGCCGCTCGAGGTAACCGGCGATCGTCCCATCGCCGAAGCGCGCCTGCTCACGGCTCAGTTCGGCACCGATGCCGCCGGTGAGGTAGGCGGTGTCGAGGAGGCGGATCCGGATGCCCGCCGAGGCGGCCGCCCGGGCCAGCGCCCGCTCCATCGCGTGCGGGGCAGAGCCGGACTCCGTGCCGTAGGGGGTGCCGTCGGGCGCGTGGTGGACGTAGTGGAACTCGCCGACCGCGGTGTACCCGCCGGCGAGCATCTCCGCGAAGACGGCCCGGGCCACGGTTTCGTAGTTCTCCGGGGTCAGTCGGCCGGCGATCGAGTACATGACCTCCCGCCATGTCCAGAACGTGCCGCCGTCACCGTGGGTGCGACCGCGCAGCATCCGGTGGAACGCATGGGAGTGGGCGTTGACTCCGCCGGGGAGGACGAGACCGGGGACCACCTCGGCGCCCTCCGGCGGGACGGCGATGCCGGTGTCGACCGCGGTGAGCGTGCCCGTGTCATCGACGGTGAGGAGGACGCCGGTGGCGACCGCGCCGTCGACCCAGGCCGACGCGCACCAGAATGCGGTGCTCATCGGTCACCGCCGACGCCGAGTTCGCCCTCGAGGACGGCGACGAGCGCGTCGACGCCCGCCCGCGCATCATCGTCCTCGCAGGCCTCTTCCGGCGCGTGCGAGACGCCGGTCGGATTGCGGACGTAGAGCATCGCCGAGGGCACGTGCGGGGCGAGGATGCCCGCGTCGTGGCCGGCCCCCGAGGGCAGCATCGGCGCGGTGGGGAGCACCGCGCGCAGCCGGTCGTTGAGCTCGGCGGTGAAGCGCGTCGTCGGGGAGTACGACTCCTGCGAGACCTCGACCCTGACACCCGTGTCCGCGGCGTGGTCCCGGGCGCGGGCGGTGATCGCCTCGAGCACCTGCTCGACGACGCCATCGTCCTCGTGGCGGATGTCGAGCCAGAAGCTCATGCCCGAGGCGATGACGTTCGTCCCGCCCGGATGGATGAGGGTGCGCCCGACGGTGGCGACGGCAGTCGCGTCAGTGGCGGCCGCTAGGGTCGGAATGTCGCCGATCACGCGGGAGGCCGCGACCACGGGGTCGGCGCGGTGGCTCATCGGGGTCGTCCCCGCGTGGTTGCCCTGACCGGCGAACGCGAAGTGCCACCGACCGTGTCCGATGATGGAGGTGCCGATGGCCACAGCCTGATCAGTGCCGGCCAGCCCGATGCCCTGTTCGACGTGGAGTTCGATGAACGAGCCGATGCCCTGCAGCCGCTGTGGGTCCGCGCCCATGCGTTCGGGGTCGAGGCCGTAGCCGCGGGCGACATCGGCGAAGGTGTCACCGTTCGCGTCCCTTAAGTCCAGAGCCCGCGCGGAGTCGATCGCACCGGTGATGAGCCGCGAGCCGAGGCAGGCGACCCCGAACCGCGACCCCTCCTCCTCAGGGAAGACGGCGAGCGCGAGCGGACGGCCGGCGGAGTCGAGTGCCCCGGAGGCCTTGAGGTCGTCGAAGGCAGCGAGCGCCGAGGCGACCCCGAGCGGCCCGTCGAACGCCCCGCCGCCGGGGACGGAGTCGAGGTGGGAGCCGGTGACGACGGCGTCGTCGCCCGGTGCGGTCGCCCACGCCCACGTGATGCCGTTCGCGTCGATCTCGGTGTCGAGGCCGCGGCGGTCCGCCTCGGCGAGGAACCACGTGCGCAGCTCCCGTTCCGTGGCGGAGAACCCGGGCCGCTGGTACCCGGGTCCGCGCGGATCCCGACCGGTGTCGGCGATCTGGGCGAGGAGGGAGACGACGTCGCTCATCTCACTTGTCCTCGTGGTATTCGGTCGTCGCCGCGGCCGTGCCCGAGGCCTCGGCGGCGGCCTCGAGGTTGCCGAGCGCGGTGAAGTCGGGATCGTTGACGGCCGGGCCGCCGCCCACGGGCTGCCAGGTGCCGGCGGCCGCGGTGACGGTGTGGGCGAGCGGGGTGACCGCCTCGGCGGCGGCGACGAGGGATCCGTCTTTGACCTTCGCGATGGTCTCGGCGAGTTCCGGGGAGAGGAACCGGTCGGGGCCGGGACCGGGCACGGTCTCCCGGATTGCGGCGATGACGGCGCCGGTGACCGGGGCCGGATCAGCCTCGCGCATGTCGCAGGCCCGGGATGCCGCATAGAGCTCGATGCCGATGACGCTCGCGAGGTTGTCGACGACCTGGCGCAGCTTGCGTGCCGCCGACCAGCCCATCGACACGTGGTCCTCCTGCATCGCCGAGGACGGGATCGAGTCGACCGAGGCGGGGGCGGCATTGCGCTTGGCCTCGGAGACCATGGCCGCCTGCGTGTAGTGGGCGATCATCAGACCGGAGTCGACTCCGGCGTCGTCGGCGAGGAACGGGGTGAGCCCCTGGTTGCGGGCGACGTCCATGAGGCGGTCGGTGCGGCGTTCGGCCATCGAGGCGACATCGGCGGCGACGATCGCGAGGAAGTCCAGCGCGTGGGCCAAGGGCGCGCCGTGGAAGTTGCCGTTCGAGGAGACCATGCCGTTGGTGAGGACGACGGGGTTGTCGATCGCGGCCCGCAGTTCGCGTTCGGCGACCTGAGTGGCGAAGGCGACGGCGTCGCGGGCGGCGCCGTTGACCTGCGGGGCGCAGCGCATCGAGTACGCGTCCTGGACGAGGTGGGTCGAATCCCGGTGGCTCGCGGTGATGCCCGACCCGTGGAGGGCGGCGAGCATGTTGGACGCCGAGGCGGCCTGACCGTCGTGGGGGCGCAGCGGGTAGTGGAGTTCGGGGGCGAAGACAGCGTCGGTGCCGAAGAGCCCTTCGATGCTCATCGCCGCGGACACGTCGACGGCGGTGAGCAGGCTCTCGAGGTCGGTGAGGGCCATGATGAGCATGCCGAGCATGCCGTCGGTGCCGTTGACGAGTGCGAGCCCCTCCTTCTCGGCGAGCGTGACTGGGGTGATCCCGGCCTGCGCGAGGATCTCATCGGCGGGCCCGGCGACGCCGTCGGGGCCTTCGGCGACGCCCTCGCCCATGACGACGAGCGCACACGCCGACAGCGGCGCGAGGTCACCGGAGCACCCGAGGGACCCGTATTCGTGGACGACGGGGGTGATTCCGGCATTGAGCAGGTCGACGTAGGTCTGGAGCACCTCGGCGCGGACACCGGTGCGTCCGGTCGCCAGTGTCCGGGCGCGCAGGAGCATGAGCGCCCGCACGACCTCGCGCTCGACGGGGGCGCCGACACCGGCGGCATGGGAGCGGATGAGCGACTTCTGCAGCTGGGTGCGCAGCTCGGCGGGGATGTGCCGCTGGGCGAGCGCCCCGAAACCGGTCGAGACGCCGTAGACGGGCTTCGGCGCGGCAGCGAGCGCATCGATCGCCTCCCGATACGTGCCGACGCGAGCCAGGGTCGTCTCGCTCAGGGCCACCTTCGCATCGTGGCGGGCGACGTCGACGACGTCGGCGAAGGTGAGGGTATCGGGGTCGAGATCGATGACAGCGGACATCGCTGGGCCTTTCGTCGGGGTGGGAAACAGGTGGCGGATGGATGGTCGGTGGGACGGGCGTTCACAGCGTAGTCGCTGTCAGAGCAGCAGGTGGGCGAGCGGGGCGGCGATGAGGATGGTGAGGACGACGCGTTCGAACCAGATGATGACGAGCGCGCCGACGGAGATCGGGATCTCCGTGGCGAGGATCGAGGGCACCATCGCGGAGAAGAAGATGATCGCGGCGACTGAGACGACGGCGATCGTGAAGCGCAGCACGAGGTCGTCGGAGCCGGCGACCTGGGTGGCCGGCAGGAACATCTCGACGAGTCCGAGCGCCGAGGCCTTGCCGGCGAGCACGGGATCGGAGAGCTGCGTGACCCACGTGAAGGGCACGAAGATCCACCCGAGCCAGTCGAAGATCGGCGTGTACTTCGCCAGGAGCAGGCCGATGAGTCCGACGGAGAGGATCGAGGGCAGGATCGAGGCGGCCATGAGCAGACCGTCGCGGAAGTTGAGCCAGAGGTTGCGGCCGAGGCTCGGCGTCTCGGCGAGCGTCGCCTTCGCCTCCCGCCACGCAATGCGGAAGCGGTGCTTCGTCACCGTCTCCTCCGGCTGCGGGGTCGCCCCCGGGAAGTACGTGTCGGGGATCGATCGCAGCGGCGGCAGGTGGACGGTGACGGCCGTGACGACGAACGTGACGACGAGGGTGAAGAAGAAGTAGAGGAGCCAGTGGTCCATGAGGTCGAGCGTCTTGGCGACGACGATCATGAACGTCGCCGACACGGTCGAGAACCCGGTCGCGATGATCGCGGCCTCCCGCGCCGTGTACTTGCCCTCCTTGTAGACCCGGTTGGTGATGAGCAGACCGAGGGAGTAGCTGCCGACGAACGAGGCGACGGCGTCGATGGCCGACCGGCCCGGCGTCCTGAACACCGGGCGCATGATCGGCTGGACGAGGACGCCGATGAACTCCATGAGCCCGTACCCGACGAGGAGGGCGAGGAAGATCGCGCCGACGGGGACGATGAGGCCGACGGGGATGACGAGTTTGTCCCAGAGGAACGGGCCGATGTCCTCGGCGGCGAGCCAGGCGGGCGGGGCGGTGAGGATGAGGACGGCGACGACGAGGCCGGCGACGCCGAGGACCGCGAAGATCCCCTTCGTCACCGACGACTTCCACGTGCCGGTGACGAAGGGGCGAACGGCCCCGAGGAGGATGAGGGCGACGACGATGAACGGCACGACCGGGCCCGCGAACGTGCGGATGGCCGTGACGATGTGGTCGAGCGGGATCGTCGAGACCCCGGCGATCGTGACGGGAACGAAGAACATGACGATCCCGATGGCGCTGTAGGCGAAGAACCGCCAGGTGCCGGCGGGTCTCGTCTGCGCAGGGGTGGTCGGGGTGGTCATGATTCTCCTTCGAATCCTCAGTCCGCCGAGGTGGTCGGACGGTTGTCGGCGACGAGCTCACCGTCGCGGTAGACGCGGTCGACGAGCTGGACTCCGGGCCGGTAGGCCAGGTGCCGGTGGCTGGGGGCGTCGAGGACCGTGAGGTCGGCCCGGGCCCCGGCGCCGAGGTGGCCGATGTCGGTGCGATCGAGCGCGTGGGCGCCGCCGGCGGTCGCCGCCCACACGGCCTGGTCGACGGTGAAGTGCATATCGCGCACGGCCACGGCGATGCAGAAGGGCATGCTGTTGGTGAAGCACGATCCGGGGTTGCAGTCGGTGGCGATCGCGATGTTCACCCCGGCCGCGAGGTAGCGGCGGACGTCGGGGTAGGGCTGTCGGGTCGAGAACTCGACGCCGGGCAGCAGGGTGACGACGGTGCCTGCGGCGGCGAGGACGGCGAGGTCCTCATCGGAGGCGAAGGTCGCATGGTCGACGGAGACGCAGCCGAGTTCGGCCCCGAGCTGGAGCGCCCCGCCGGCGGTGAGCTGGTTCGCGTGGAGGCGCGGCCGCAGTCCCGCGGCGACGCCGGCCTCGACGATCCGCCGGGTGTGGTCCTCGTCGAACGCACCCTCTTCGCAGAACACGTCGATCCACTTCGCCAGGCCGGACGCGGCGGGGATGATCTCGTCGATGATGAGGCTGACGTAGGCCTCCGGGTCGTCCTTGTGCTCCGGCGGCACGACATGGGCGGCCATGAGCGTGGACTCCGGGGTGTGGCGGCCGATGATCTCGAGCGCCCGGATCTCGTCGGCGAGGTCGAGTCCGTAGCCGGACTTGATCTCGAACGTCGTCGTGCCGGACCGGGTGGCCTGGTCGAGGAGGTGGACGAGGTTGGCCTCGAGCTCCTCGTCGCTGGCCGCACGGGTCGCCGCGACCGTCGTCGCGATGCCCCCGGCGGAGTACTTCTCCCCCGCCATCCGGGCGGCGAACTCCGCCGAGCGGTCACCGGCGAAGATGAGGTGGTTGTGGCTGTCGACGAAGCCGGGAAGAACGGCCCGACCGCCGAGGTCGATCGTCTCGACCTCGGCGTCGGGGGCGGTGAGCAGGAGCGCTGCCAGGGCGGCGTCCGCCTCGGCGGCGGGACCGGACCAGGCGATGGTCTCACCGTCGATGATCACCGCGGCGTCGGTGAGGGCGAAGAGGTCTCCCGCGCCGAGGCTGGGGCGGGCCATGAGCTCGGTGGGGTCCGAGTTCGTGACGAGTTCGCTGATGCCGGTGAGGAGCTTCATCACTGGGCTGCCGATTCCTCGTCGCGGACGTCGAGTTCGGGGATCATCGGGATGCGCATGCCGCGCTGCCCGGCGACCTCGACGGCGCGGTCGTAGCCGGCGTCGACGTGGCGGATGACGCCCATGCCGGGGTCGTTGGTGAGCAGGCGGGCGAGCTTCTTCGCCGCGAGCTCCGTGCCGTCGGCCACGGACACCTGTCCGGCGTGGATGGACCGTCCGATGCCGACGCCGCCGCCGTGGTGGATCGAGACCCACGTAGCGCCCGAGGAGGTGTTGACGAGGGCGTTGAGCAGCGGCCAGTCGGCGACTGCGTCAGTGCCATCGAGCATCGACTCGGTCTCCCGGTAGGGGCTGGCGACGGACCCGGAGTCGAGGTGGTCGCGGCCGATGACGATCGGGGCCGAGACCTTGCCCTCGGCGACGAGCTGGTTGAAGAGCAGACCGGCCTGGTGGCGCTCCTTGTAGCCGAGCCAGCAGATGCGGGCCGGCAGTCCCTCGAACTCGACGTATTCGGCGGCGGCGTCGAGCCAGCGGTGGAGGGACTCGTTCTCCGGGAAGAGCTCCTTGAGGGCGGCGTCGGTGACCTCGATGTCCTTCGGGTCGCCGGAGAGCGCGACCCAGCGGAACGGTCCGAGGCCTTCGCAGAAGAGGGGACGGATGTAGGCGGGGACGAAGCCGGGGAACGCGAAGGCGCGGTCGTAGCCGGCCTTGCGTGCTTCGTCGCGGATCGAGTTGCCGTAGTCGAACACCTCGGCGCCGCGGTCCTGGAACTCGACCATGGCCTTGACGTGGGCGGCCATCGCCTCTTCGGCGCGCAGCGTGAACTTCTCCGCGTCCTGCTCGGCCTCGGTCTGCCAGTCGTCGAGGCTGACGCCGAGCGGCAGGTAGGACAGCGGGTCGTGGGCCGAGGTCTGGTCGGTGACGATGTCGACCTCGGCGGCCTCGGGACGGTCGAGGATGAGCGGGAGGATCTCCGCGGCGTTGCCGACGAGTCCGACGGAGAGTGCCTGCTTGTTCCGCTTCGCCTCGATGACCTTGGCGAGCGCGGTGTCGAGGTCGGTCTCGACCTCGTCGAGGTAGCGCTTGGCCTGGCGGCGGTCGAGGCGGGTCCGGTCGACGTCGATGATGAGGCAGGCGCCGCCGTTGAGGGTGACGGCCAGCGGCTGGGCGCCGCCCATGCCGCCGCAGCCGGCGGTGACGGTGAGGGTGCCGGCCAGCGTCCCGTCGAAGCGCTTGCGGGCGATCGCCCCGAAGGTCTCGTAGGTGCCCTGGAGGATGCCCTGGGTGGCGATGTAGATCCAGGAGCCCGCGGTCATCTGGCCGTACATCATCAGGCCTTCGGCTTCGAGGGCGCGGAAGTGCTCCCAGTTCGCCCAGTCGCCGACGAGGTTGGAGTTCGCGATGAGCACGCGGGGCGCCCATTCGTTGGTCCGGAGCACGCCGACGGGCTTGCCGGACTGGACGAGCAGCGTCTCATCGTCCTCGAGGTCGTTCAGCGTTCGCACGATCGCGTCGTAGGCCTCCCACGAGCGGGCGGCACGGCCGGTGCCGCCGTAGACGACGAGGTCCTCGGGGCGTTCGGCGACCTCGGGGTCGAGGTTGTTCATGAGCATCCGCTTCGCGGCTTCGGTCTGCCAGCTCTTCGCAGTGATCTCAGGTCCGCGGTCGGCGCGGATGACCCGGGTCGGGTCGTGCTGGGTGAACGACGGTGCGGTCGCCGAGGTGGTCGCGGCGCCGGTTTCGGACGTGGCGGTCATGGGATTCCCTTTCGTGGGGTCCCGCACGGGGACCTGAGCTCAGTTCGACCGGTGTCCGACGGAGTGGATTCCCGATCGTGGCCTGACGGTGAGAGGCCGTCGGGGCCGAATCGTCTCTGACTACCCTTCCATTGTGTCCGCTGGGAGCGCGGACGGAAGTGGTCTGGCCCAAGTTCCGTCCGATATTTCGGACACTATCCGCCGGCGACCGTGACGGTGCGGCGGCGCCGCTGGCCGGTCGCAAGGCCGAGGCAGAGCACGAAGACGGCGAGCGGCCGGTCGAGACCGTCGAACTCGGCGCCGATGACGCGGCTCGACCAGCCGGTGCGGCCGATCCGGCCGCAGAGCGCACCGTCGCCGTCGCGCAGCTCGAGGTCACGCGAGTCCGGGGCCGGTGCGAGGCGGTAGTCGCGGTCTCCCGCCGCGATGGTCCACCCGGTGGTTCCGGTGCGCTCGGCGGTCGCCACCGGCTGCGCCGACCCGTCGGGTGCGTTAGCGTGCGCCGCTGGGCGCAGAGTGTATGCGGTCCCGAAGGACCCGCTGGTCAGTGCGAAGCGAGCGCCGTCGATGTCGATCTCACCGCCTCGGCGCAGGGTGCGTGAGCCGATCCGCGTCGCCGGGAACCCGGCACCCGTGATCTCATAGCGGGCCGGGATGCCGGTGCGGCGGGAGTGCAGTGTCAGCGTGGTCATGGTTCCTCCTGGTCAGGTGGGCGGATGGGGTGGCGACAGGGTGTTTGGGGTGGGTGGCGGTCAGCCGCCGAGGGCGGGTGCGACGAGGAATGCGAGCCCGGTGCTGAAGAGATTGAAGATGATGTGCGCGATGATGCCCGGCCATACCGAGCCGCTGCGTCGCCGGAGTTCGCCGGTGATGAGGCCGACGATGAAGGCCGAGAGCATCGTCTGCGGAACGCCGTGGAGGATCGTGAAGAGCAGTGCGCTGCCGACGACCCCGACGATCGCACCGTACCGCAGCAGCACGGTGGTGACGACGCCGCGGAAGAACAGCTCCTCCCCGATCGGGGTGAGCACCCCGAGGAGCACGAGTCCGAGCAGCAGGGGAACGAGTCCGGTCGCCGCGGTCTGCGACCAGTCGCTCTGCGCATTGCCCGAGTCCCCGGTCACCGCGACGTAGACCCAGGTGGCCGGGAACTTCAGTGCGAAGGCGATGAGACCGCCGAGGACTCCGAGGAGCAGCCACCGGCCGGCGGTGGGGCGCAGCCCGAAGGCGGAGGCGGAGCGGAGGCGCACGGCCACCGCGGCGGCGAATCCCCCGGTGCCGGCGATGAACGACAGACCCATGAGGACGATGCTGAATGCCTCGGGGCTGATGGCGGGTTTGAGGAGGAACGTCAGCCCGAGGGTGAGGGCGACGAAGACGGCGAAGCCGACGCCGAGCTCGATCCACCCTGGCCGGCGCCCCTGGGGAGTCGGCGATGAGGTCGGGGTGTCGACGGAATTCGGGCGCGACGGGGTAGGGACAGTGGACATGGTGGTCTCCTCACCGGCCTCGATGCCCGCGCAGGGCGGCCGATTCAGTCAGTGGTGGATGGGGTCAATCTGTGGTGGTGGGGGCGGCGAGTGGATTCGCGGCGATGGCGCTGAGCGTCTCCCAGTGCGCGGCGAAGGCCGCCTGGCCCTCGGGTGTCAGGGACAGCCAGGTGCGGGCGCGCTTGCCGACGAATCCCTTGCGGATGTCGACGTATCCGGCTTCCTCGAGGACCCGCATGTGCTGGGAGAGCAGTGATTCGCTGACCTCGAGGGTCTCGCGCAGAGCCTTGAAGTCGGCTTCTCCCGTCGCGGCGAGCGCCGCCATGAGGGAGAACCGCACCGGGGCGTGGATGCGCGGATCGAGGGAGTGGCGCGGATGGCTCATCGGCGATTCCTCCTTCCCGCCCGGGCCGCCTCGGCGAAGGCCGGCAGCGCGACGACGGTCCCCATGAGCAGCCACAGATCCATCCGGTCTCCGAGGACGACGGGCCCGACCCAGGCGACGGCGACCGCGTAGAGGATCGCCCAGGCCGCGACCCATCTCCAGGTGTGGGCCCTGCTCGCCGGGCGGATCTCCTGGCGGGACTTCCAGCGGTAGAGGAGTCCGGCCCCGACGACCACGGCGAGGGTGAAGAGGAGCCCGTCCCAGGTGCCGCGCACCGCGGGCAGGGCGCCGATGATGATGATCGTCACGAGGCCGAAGCCGACCATCATCGGCGGATACCACGCGCCTCTGCGCCGGACGTCGTCGCCGGCCCGCTCGGCCCGGGCGAGCATCTCGCGCGGGTCGTCGTCCTCGATCATCACGGTCGCACCTCCTCATCGCAGCCTCGGCGGAGCACGATCAGCTCCGCACTCACTCACTTTAATACCACTAAAGTGCATGCACAACGGTGAATTCCATGAGCGCCTGCGCAGGCGACCGGACGACTGCGATTCATGCACTGAACGTCTCAATCAAGACGAAATCTGTTCTTTAAAAGTCCTGCCCCCGCGCATAGTCTGACGACACACCCTCGAGATCACTGGAAGAGGAACGACGATGTTCATCCCACCCGCACCCGCCGCGCCGACCGGCGGCCCGCTCACCCCCGCGCGGGCATGATGCTCGAGACCCGCCAGCTGCAGTACTTCGCGATGGTCGCCAGGGAACGCCATTTCGGGCGGGCCGCCGAGCGCCTCAGCCTCGCCCAGCCCTACCTCTCGCAGCAGATCCGCAAACTCGAACGGCAGCTCGGCACAACCCTGCTCCACCGCACAACGCGCTCGGTCACCGTCACCCCGGCCGGCGCTCACCTGCTCGAGGAGGCCGAACGGGTGCTCGCCGAACTCGACACCCTCGGCACCGAGGTCGGTCTCATCGGCTCCGGGCTCCAGGGCCCGCTGCGCCTCGGCTTCACCGGGTCGACGACGTACGGGGTGATGCCGCAGGTGGTGCGCCGCACCGCGGCGCTGGCCCCGCGCCTGCAACTGAGCGTGAGCGGCGAGATGATCACCCCGCAGCTTGTCACCCAGCTGCTCGACCGCACCATCGACATCGCCCTGCTGCGCGGCACCACCCCGGCAACGGGACTGCTGTGCCAGATCATCGGCTCCGAACCCTGCATCGCCGCACTCCCCTCGGATTCGGACCTCGTCGACGCCGAGGCGATCACGGCCGCCGACATCAGCGGCCGCGTCCTCGTCGGCTACCCGGAGACCTCGGTGATGTCGACGACGACGGCGAACTTCCTCGGCGCTCACCGTCGGACCCCGGACTACGCGATCCGCGCGTCCCAGACCTCGACGCTCATGTCCCTCATCGCCGCGGGACTGGGCATGGCGGTCGTCCCGGGCACCGCCTCGGCGCTGGCGCTGCCCGGCGTCGAATTCCGCCCGATCGTCGACGCCCCGTGCACCGAGCTCTCCCTGGCCCGGCGGGTCGATGACGACTCCCGGGCGACGGAGCGGATGACGGCGATCATCACCGAGGTCGTCTCCGCGGCCATCGCCGAACCTGCTGTCACCGCAGCGATCGCCGAGGAGGACGCGTCATGAGGATCACCGCCGTCGAGACCGTGCCCTACCGCATCCCCATGCGCAAACCGCTCGCGTTCGCCAGCGGCGCAGTCGACCACATCGAGCACGTCCTGCTGCGCCTGCACACCGACGAGGGGCTGACCGGCTGCGCCGACATCCCGCCCCGGCCGTATACGTACGGGGAGACCCTGGCTTCCGTCATCGCCGTCATCGACGGCGTCTTCGCCGAGGCGCTCCTCGGCGCCGATCCGCTCGACCGAGCCGGCATCCACGCCTGCCTGCGCCGCACCGTCGGCAACCACACCGCGAAGGGCGGCATCGACGTCGCCCTCTGGGACCTCATCGGGCAGGCGGCCGGGGTGTCCGTGCACCGGCTGCTCGGCGGGTACTGCGAGTCGCTCGCCGTGACCCACATGCTCGGGTTCGCCCCCACCGAGGCGGTCGTCGACGAAGCGCTCGCGTTCATCGACACGCACGGGGTGCGGTCGTTCAAGATCAAAGTCGGCCGGCGCCCGGTCGGCATCGACGTCGACCTCGTCACCGCGCTGCGGGAGGCCGTGGGCCCCGACGTCCTCCTCTACCTCGACGCCAACCGCGGGTGGACGGCCACCGAGGCCGCGCAGATGCTCGCGGGCACGACGGGGGCGGATCTGCGGTTCTTCGAGGAGCCCGACGACGCCGCCGAGGTGCTCGGCCGCCGCCGCCTCGTCGCGACCTCCCCGATCCCGATCGTCGCCGACGAGTCGGCTCCCGATCTCGGCGCGGCGGCCCGGGAGATCCACACGGGCGGGGCGAGCGCCCTGTCGATCAAGACCGCACGCACCGGGTTCACGGAGTCGGGCAAGATCCTCGCCTTCGCCGAGGCGCTCGGCCTCGACGTCCTCATGGGCAACCAGATCGACACCCAGCTCGGCAGCATCGCCACCGTGACCTTCGGTGCCGCCTTCGAGCACTCCTCGCGCTACCCCGCAGAGCTCTCCAACTTCCTCGACATGGCCGACGACCTCGCCGCCGAACCGCTGCGCATCGTCGACGGTCGCGTCGCCGCCCCCACCGCCCCGGGCGTCGGCACGGTCGTCGATGAGGACAAACTCGCCCACTACCGCATCGACTGACCCGCCCGACTCCGCTGTCCCGCCCGACGACGCAGAGTCGACAACCGAAGGAGCCTCCCATGCTGTACCTCGTGAGAATGGACGTCACCCTTCCCACCGACCTCTCCGCGGCCGAGACGACGGCGCTGCTCGCCCGCGAGAAGGCCTACTCCCAGGAGCTGCAGCGCGACGGCCGGTGGAAGGAGCTCTGGCGCATCGTCGGGGAGTACGCGAACTTCTCGGTCTTCGATGTCGCCGACAATGACGAACTCCATGAGCTGCTCAGCGGCCTGCCGCTCTTCCCGCATATGCGCCTCCACGTCACGCCTCTGGCCACCCACCCCTCCCACATCTGACGCCGCACGACGATCCGCCATCACCCCAAGGAGAGAGACAATGTCCGAGAACAGCTTCCAGTCCGAAGTCACGGCGAAGGCCGCCGAATCCGGCGCCAACGCCTCGGCCCGCTTCCGCGAACGCCAGGCACAGGGCGGCACCGCCGCTGTCGACCAGGAGCGGGTCGCCCGGCTCGCCGGCAAGGCGATCAAGGCGCTCAACGACCTCGTCGTCGAGGAGCAGCTGAGCTACGAGGAGTACAACGCGTTCAAAGCGTGGCTCATCAAAGTCGGTGAGGACGGCGAATGGCCGCTCTTCCTCGACGTGTGGCTCGAGCACTCCGTCGAAGAGGTCGCCAATGCCGACCGGGAGGGGTCGAAGGGCACGATCGAAGGGCCGTACTACCTCGGCGGCTCACCGGAGCTGGAGTGGAACGGCACGATCCCGATGCGCGACGACGAACCGGGCACACCGTTCGTCTTCAAGGGCCAGGTCACCGCGGTCGACGGCACTCCGCTGCCGGGGGCGAAGCTCGAGCTCTGGCATGCCGACAACCTCGGCTTCTATTCGCAGTTCGCGCCGGGGCTGCCGGAGTGGAACCTGCGGGGGACGTTCACGGCCAACGACAACGGCGAGTACGAGATCCACACGATCCGGCCCGCGCCCTATCAGATCCCGACCGATGGGGCGTGCGGTCAGCTCATCGCGGCAGCCGGGTGGCATGCGTGGCGTCCCGCGCACCTGCATTTCAAGGTGCACGCGCCGGAGCACCAGCTCATCACCTCGCAGCTCTACTTCCCCGGTGATCCGCACAATGACGACGACATCGCCTCGGCGGTCAAGCCCGAACTCCTCCTCGACCCGCAGCCGAACCCCGACGGCGAGGGAGAGGTCACCGTCTACGACTTCGTCCTCGATCCCGCCTGAGGACCCGTTACGCGCTGAACTGACGGTCGCCTCGGCGGGGAATATCGCCGAGGCGACCGACCGTCAGCGCCTAGAAGCGCGTGATGATCGAGCGGATGACCTCGCCCTTCTTCAGCTTGACGTAGGCCTCGTCGACGTCGTCGAGGGAGATCTCCTGGCTGATGAGTCCGTCGAGGTTGAGCCGCCCCTGCATGTAGAGGTCGGCGTACATCGGGATGTCGCGTTTGAGGTTCGTCGATCCCATGCTCACCCCCTGCACGCTGGCATGGCTGACGAGGGCGGCGAGCGAGGTGTCGAGAGTGACCGTGGCGTCGGGCTTGGCGATGCCGATGAGGTAGGCGTGCCCGCCGACGCGGCGCAGCGCGATCGCCTGCTCCTGGGTGGCCGGCAGTCCGATGACCTCGAACGCGTGGTCGACCCCTCCCCCGGTGAGCTCCCTGACCGCCTCGACGGCGTCGACCTGTGAGGAGTTGATGACCTCGGTGGCGCCGAAGCTCTTCGCGACCTCGAGCTTCGCGTCGATGATGTCGATGGCGATGACGTGCGTGGCTCCGGCCAGGAGCGCGCCGGAGATGACGTTGAGTCCGACCCCGCCGGTGCCGATGACGGCGACGGAGTCGCCGACGCGCACGCCGGCGGTGTTGATCGCCGATCCGGCCCCGGTGACGACCGCGCATCCGATGATCGCCGCCTGCGGGAACGGGAGGTCGTCGCGGACGACGGCGAGCTGGTTCTCGTGGACGAGTGCTTGGGAGGCGAAGCCGCCGAGACCCCACCCCGAGGCGATCGCCGTGCCGTCCTCGGCGCTCAGGCGCGACGGCTCGTCCGGTCCCCGCACCGTCGCCTGCGGGTTCGGGCACTCGTAGGTGCGCCCGGACAGGCACGTCGTGCACACTCCGCAGAATTGGATGAGGCAGCCGACGACGTGGTCGCCGACTTTGATCGTCGTGACCTCGGAGCCGACCGCCTCGACGACGCCGGCGATCTCATGGCCGAACACAGCGGGAAAGGGGAAGCCGTAGCCGCTCTCGACGATGTGGAGGTCGGAATGACAGAGTCCCGACGCCCTGACATCGATGAGGACTTCGCGCTCGCGGGGCTCGTCGATGGCGACGTCCCGCGTGGTGAACGGTGACCCGACTCCCTCGGACACAGATGCTCGCATGGTTGCTCCTTTGCAATCGTGGCGGTGATCGAACCGGTGACGATGACGTCCGCCGGATCGCGGTGACCAGCCGACGATCACGCAGGCAGAGCAGTGACACAACGGTCGGCACCCATTTTTGAGCGTACGCCCGATCAGGATCGGTGTCGATGAATTCCGCGGGTCGAGGCGGTGATCAGTCGGTGCGCGGCCCCTGGTGCGAGGCGATGCGGTCGCCGGGCCGACCGATGATTTACTACCGATCAGTCGTTCTGTTCGGTAGGATGTGTGGCGCCGGTCACCATACGGGCACCCCGTCCTGGTCGACCCCCGCGGCTCCACCGAAGCCCGGGCGGTCGGCTGTTCGCGCACTCTCAACGCCGAGATCCACGACAGAACAGGAATGCAGACCTATGAGCACGCGTCGACCGACTTTGATTCCGCCCCTGCGACGGCTCACCACGGTGGGCACCGCAGCGATCGCCGGCCTCGCGCTGGCGGTGGGCACGATCGCGACCCCAGCCCACGCCGCCGACCCCGTCCCGACGACGGACGCCGAAGCCGAACGCCTCAACGACGAACGGGCCGCCGAGGATCCCGCCGAACTCGATCGCAGCAGCGTTCCCGCCGGTGTGAGCGTCGAACAGGCACGGTCGGTCGTCGAGTCCTCCGACGAGATCACCGTCGCCGATGTCGAATACGCAGCCGCCGTCGAGGACCTCCCGGCTTCCGGTGTCCCCGCGGACTTCTACGACACACCCGCCACGCTGCCGGAGGAGAACGGTGCGGTCGTCAGGCAGGCCGAATCCGACTTCTACCTCGACCCCGTCCGGCTCATCAGGCACAACGCGAAGACGACGACGTTCATGTACCGCACCACCGACGACCGCGGCACCGCCCGTGCCGCCACCGCCACCCTGCTCAGCCCCGCGAACTCCCAGGGTCCGGCACAGGACGCCGTCGTCATCGCCCCGGGCACGCAGGGCACTGCCGACAAGTGCGCGCCCAGCCGGCAACTGAGCATGGGCACGGAGTACGAGGGCATCGGGGTGACCTCGGCGCTGGCTGCCGACCGTCCGGTCATCGTCGTCGACTACATCGGGCTCGGCACCGAGGGCCCGCATCGCTACCTCAACCGCGTCGAGGAGGGCCGAGCCGTGCTCGACGCCGCCCGCGCCGTCCAACAGGTCGAGGGAAGCGGTATCGATGCGAAAACCCAGCTGCAGCTGCGCGGCTACTCCCAGGGCGGGCAGGCGACGGCGGCGGCTCTCGAACTCGCCGCGGAGTGGGCTCCCGAGCTCAACCTCGCCTCCGCCTCGGCGGGGGCCGTCCCGACCGACCTCAACGACGCCGTCGGCAGGCTCTCGGGCGTCTACACCGGTTTCCTCCTCTTCGGGGCGGATTCGTTCGCGGAGCAGGCGGGCATCGACCTCGACGATCACCTCAACGAGAAGGGCCAGGAGACGGTCGAGCGCGCCGCCGGCCAGTGTACGGTCGAAGCCGTTCTCACCAACGCCTTCGTCGATACGAGCACGCTGACGAAGAACGGCGGGGACTTCCAGCAGCTCGTCGAGGAGGAGTTCGCCGCGGTCCTCGACGAGCAGCGGTTGGGCATGACGGCGATCCCGGACGTTCCCGTCCTCGTCAACCACAGCCGCCTCGACGACGTCGTGCCCTTCGCGCAGGGTCGGGGGCTGGCCGCGGCCTGGTGCGATGCGGGCAGGTCGGTGACCTTCGCGGACAATCTCGCGCCCACGCACATCGGCGGGTACCTCGCCTCGCTGCCGCGCGTCGAGGCGTTCACGTCGACGACCTTCGCCGGCCAGTCACCGCTCAACAGCTGCTGGCGGCTCTGATACTGCAGATGGGGAGGAGCCCACGCCGGGGAGACGCTCGACTACGCCTCCATGACGTAGGAGAGGATCATCGAGACGAGGGTGGCGACGACAACGGAGTTGAAGGCGAACGCGACGATGACGTTGGTGCGCACGAGTCTCCACCCGGCGCGGGTGATGGCTCGGCCCGGCAGCGCCGCCGTCATCGTCGAGGTGAGCACGGAGAAAGTCAGGTAGTCGCTGAAGGCCCGTTCCGCCTCCATGTCGAACTCGAGGTGTCGCGCCGCCTGGCTGCCGCCGTCGCACAGGTCGAGGCGCATGTAGTCGAGGGCGAACGAGTAGACCATGACCGCCCACGAGGCGATGACGTTGGCGATGCCGAGGGCACCGGCGACGACGGTCTCTTCGCTCGATCCGAGGGTGACGAGGTAGACGTTGAGCATGATGGCAACGAAGGCGGCGACGACCGTCCACGACACGGCGCCGCCGCTGCCGAAGAGGATCGACGTCCAACGGCGCCTGCGGGCGATGGCCCAGCGCGAGTGGACGGTGAGCTCCGCCTGAGTGAGATCCTGCAGTCCGGCGTGGGTCCAGAGGAGGTAGACCAGCGCGTACACCGGCCACGCGACAAGGAAGACGGCGATGAGTCGCTGCGTCGCATCGACGAAACCGGCCGAATCAGCGCCGAACGGGGAGAATCCGAGACCGACGATGACGACGGCCCCGACGAGGAGTGCGGGGATCAAGCTCACCGTTGAGCGCATGTCATCGGAGATCGTGATGATCTGGCTGTGGCGGGGGCGCAGGCGCAGGACGGCTCCGGTTCACTCGATGTCGGCTGGTCAACTCACCCTAGTCGAAAGGCGCCCGGAGGTTCCGTCAGGCGAGCAGCGGGTTCCCCTAGAACGGGGTGCCCTCAGTCCGGGGCGAGTCCCGTCCACGGGCGCAACAGCTCGATGGCGGCGGCGACGGCGAAGGCCGTGCGGTCGTCGAACGGCCGTCCGATCACCTGGATGCCGGTGGGGATCCCGCAGTCGGCCATTCCCGAGGGCACATTGACGACCGGCACCCGGTTGCCAATGTTGAACGGCATCGTCATGTGCGCCTTCCAATAGTGGTCGAGGCGGAGCCCCGCTCCGTCCCCTTCGCGACCGATCCCGTCGGCGCCGATCCGGATCCCGTCGAGGTAGCTGGCATCGGCGAGGAGAGCTGCCACCGCCGAGGTGGGGGCCAGGAGCACATCGAACCCGGAGAGAGCGGCGGTGAGCTCGGACTGGATCTCGGCTTCCAGGGCGAGCCCGTCGACGAGCGGGCGGCGGGCGGCGACCGCCTCGGCGTCGGCCATGAACTGCAGCGTGTAGTCGGCGAGCGTGTCCTCGTGTCCGCGGGTGGCGGCCCTCATCGCCGGGGCGAGGATGGCACCGAAGTGGGCGAACGCGGTCTCGAAGATCCGGTCGGCCGTCCACGGCAGGACGACCTCCTCGACATCGGCCTCGGCGAACGCGAGCGCTGCGGCGACGGCGCTCGTGTTGCGGGCGATGTCGTCGCCGACGGGGAAGTCGCCGAGCCGGAGGCACACAGCGATCCGTAGCCCCTTGAGCCCGGCAACCACCTCGGCGGGGGCGCTGGGCAGACCGGCGAGGTGGTCGGGTGAGTCGATGGTCGCGTGATCGCTGGGGTCGCGGCCGGCCATGACCCGGGCGAGCAGTGCAGTGTCGGCGACGGTGCGGGCCATCGGGCCGTCGCCCCGGTACCAGTCGGCGGCAAGCGGAGGCTGACCGGGGATGCGGCCGTAGGGAGCCTTGAATCCGACGGTGCCGGTGAACGCGGCAGGCAGCCGCGTCGATCCGGCGATGTCCGAGGCTGTGGCCAGCGGTGCGAATCCGGCGGCGAGCGCAGCGCCCGATCCGCCGGAGGATCCGCCCGGGGACAGGTCCCGGTGCCACGGGTTGCGGGTCACTCCCCACAGCGGTGAATGGGTGACCGTCGCGCAGCTGAACTCCGGCGAGGCGGCGCGGGCGTGGATGTAGCCGCCGGCGTCGCGAATGCGGCGGATGACCGCGGCGTCCTCGACGGCGATGGTGGCGCATTCGGCCACGAGGCCCTGGGAGATCGTGTGCCCGGCGAGCGCGTGCTTCTCCTTGGCGATGACGGGCAGACCGGCGAGCGGGCGCATCGCGAGCACCTCGTCGAGCTCCTCGGGTCGTGTGCGGACGTAGAACCGCTCCGCATCCCGCGCCGAGGCGGCCGCCTCCTCGACGATCTCCGTGACCGCGCCGATGTCCGGGTCCTTCTCCTCGATCCGCGCGATGAGCGCTTCGAGGTAGTCGACGGGTGAGAGGTCCTTCGTCCGGAACCGCGCGAGCACCTCGGTGGCCGACAGGGCCCAGAGTTCGGTCATGCGCCCGCCTCCGCGGTCGTCTGCAGATCGCCACCGGAACGAGAGTCAGCTGCGGGAATCGGGACAGGAGTTTGGGCGGTCGCTGTGGAGCGTCCGATCCATACAGCACCGTCCCTGTCCTCGCTGAGCTCTCCCCGGACGAGGTCTTCCGCCACAGACGTGAGAACGCCGAGGCCCCGCACCATATCGGCGTCCCTCGTGAACTCACGCTCACAGTGGGAGACTCCGTCCACACTGGGGACGAACATCATCACCGCGGGGACACGGTGATTCATGGCTACTGAGTCATGGCCAGCCATCGTCTCCAAGCGACGGACGGACAGCCCCTCATTGGCGACTGCCTTTTCGACGAGTTCGACACCGGTTTCGGGGAAGTACCGTTTATCCCGGATGTCGAAGTCTTCGACGTCGATGGTGATGTCATGGTCTTTCGCGATCTCGGTGATCTGAGCGTGCAGTGAATCCCGCGCACACTGCACGATCGCAGGGTCAGAGGACCGAAGATCAGCCACCATGTGCACTCTTCGGGGAACGACGATCGGGGAGTTCGGTTCGACGACGTGTTGGCCGACCGAGGACACCAGGGCTTCATCATCGAACTCGTCAACGACTCCAGCCACCGCGAGGACGACCTTGGCCGCCGCGACGAGCGCGTCGTGACGGTCGGCCATCGCAGTGGCTCCGGTGTGGGACTGCTCGCCGAGGACGTCGATGTCGAGTTTCTGGGTGTACCAGCTCGATTCGACGACACCGATATCCGTCGCCTCGCGTTCGAGGATGCGTCCTTGTTCGATGTGGATCTCCGCATAGGAAATCGCGTCGGGCGGGGTGTCCGTGCCGGCGTAGCCGATTGCGGCGAGCGCCTCAGCCACCGAAACGCCGGCCAGGTCGCGGACGGCGAGCATCGCGTCGAGGTCGAAGAGACCGGCGTAGACGGAGCTGCCCATGATCGAGGGGGCGAACCGGCCGCCCTCCTCGTTGAACCAGTTGACGACCGCCATGTTGAACTGGGGAACTTGACCCGATTCCGCGATGCTCTCCCTGACCCTGAGCGCCGCATGAAGGGCTGCGATCACCCCGTATGCGCCGTCGAAGCGCCCGCCCAGCGGCTGCGAGTCGAGATGCGAACCGAGTAGGACATACGGAGACCCGGGAACGAATTCGTAGCACGCGAACATATTGCCGATGGCGTCGATACGGACCTCAAAGCCGTGGGCCTCCGCCCACCCGCGCATCCAGTCGCGAGTCCGCGCGTCATCGACCGTGGCAGCCTGCCGGTCGACGCCGGCATTGTCGGTTGCCCCGATTGTCGCGACATGGTGGAAGTCTTCGAGGAAGTCTGCGTCGCTCGAGGCGTTCGCTTCAGTGTCATTCATAGGCTTACTCTTTCCTGATTCTCGGATCGTCTCATGAGGTTCTGACATAACACCTGAGGCATATGAGGCTCGGTCGCAGCGGTCAGTTTGGTGAGGCTGGCTGTACGTCATCCGAGACGTCCTCGGGTTTCGGGTAGGCGGGTGATGAATATCAGAGCGAGGACGACTGCAGCGCACGCGGCCATGTAGAACCCTGGTGCAGTATTGACGCCCGTGGTGTCGACGAGCCAGGTTCCGACGAATGGTGCGGTGCCGCCCATGACGGCGTAGGCGATGTTGTAGCTGATCGCTGCTGACGTGAAGCGGGTCTTCGTCGAGAAACGTTCGCAGAAGAACGTGTAGCATCCACCGCCGTAGCAGCACAGTGCGAGGACGAAGATTGTCTGCCCGATGAATGCCGGCCCCATGTTTCCACTCGTCACAAGGGTGAACGCGGGAATCGACACCACAGCAAGGAGAATCGATCCGGCGATGAGCATCGGTTTGCGCCCGAAGCGGTCGCTCAAGTGACCGGCGATCGGCAGGAAGAGGGTGTAACTTGCCATCGCAATGGCGTTCGTCAGAAGCGCCTGTTCCCGATTGAGGTCGCCGGCGGTCTGGATGTAGGTGACGAAGTAGGCCGAAAGCATGTAGAAGCCAAGAGCGGTGAGGCCCAGAACGAAGAAGACCTGAAGCATGCCGACCCAGTTCTCGCGGAACGACTCGCGGATCGGGCTGAACTCCTTCGGGCGCGCCTCGGCGGTCTTCTTGAAGAGTTCGCTCTCATCAGTGCGCGAGCGGATCCACAGGCCGACACCGGAGAGCGGCAATGCGAGCAGGAACGGAATGCGCCAGCCCCACGACTCGAATGACGCGTCGGAGAGCACCGTCGAAAGAAGGAGGATGAGCCCACCGGCGAAGACCGAGGGCAGCGCCGTGGCGGCCAGAGTGATGTTGATCCACAGCCCGCGCTTCTCGGTCGGTGCATGTTCATAGACGAACGACGGGCCGCCGACTGATTCTCCACCGGCGGAGAATCCCTGGCCGAGGCGAGCAAGGATGAGCAGGGTGGGTGCGATCCAACCGATCTGATCGTAGCCGGGAAGGACGCCGATCAGGGCGGTGCAGATGCCGACGAGGAAGATCGTGATCGTCAGGGTCCTGCGACGACCGACCTTGTCTCCTAGGGCTCCGAAGAAGAGTCCGCCAAGAGGGCGCATGACGAATGCGACGCCGAACGTGGCGAAGATGACGAGCAGGCCAGTGATTCGGTCGCCGTCCGGAAAGAAGTACTCGGAGAGGATCACGGCCGAGAGGCCGTAGAGAGTGAAGTCGTAGAACTCGACGAACTGGCCGATGCTGCCGCCGACGAGCACCTTCTTCTGCATACTCGTCGATTTGCCGGTCTGCTGAACCTGTGTTGCGGACATCATTGCTCCCGAGGCTGTCGTCGCGGATTTCCCCCATCATTGCGTCCAACGTCACATTGGTCCAACAGATACTCTTTGCCTTCGGCATCAGGAAAATCTATGGGGCCATCGCGTCCGCCGTGCCCGGACGAGTCACCTCGCTGCCACCCGGTCCGGTCGCCCCAGAATCTCCTCGGTGAGCTCGCAGAACGCTCGCGCCCGCCGGCTCAGGCGCAATTCGCGGGGCCAGACGAAGGCAAGATCGATAGTGGGAAAGTCATCGAGGAGCGGCACGTCGACAGTCTTCGAGCCGATGTAGGTTCCCGAGGACACACTCTGACTGAGCAGCGAATATCCGTGCCCCATCGCGACGAACGACCGCACCGTTTCGTACCCCGAGAATGAATGCCGCACTCGCGGAGCGATCCCGGCAATGCGGAAGAGTTCGTCGTAGTACTGCCGGCTGAACGGCAGATCGAGCTGGATGTAGTCCTCATCAGCGAGTTCCCTCAGGTGCACCGGAGCTGGGATCCGACCCCTCCCGCCGAGGCGGTGGTGCTGGGATACGAGCACATGCGGTTCGACGACGTCGATGAGATAGGCATCGAAGCGGTCGCTCAGTCCCAAGGTGTAAGTCAGCGCGAGATCGCAGTCTCCGGCGAGGACAGCCCGTTGAAGGTCCTGCAGGTCGGCTTCGAGGTAATTCACCCGCACGTCGGGGTAGCGCCTTTCGAACTCGTCATGGATGAGCGGGAGCCTTGTAGGAGCGATCGGAGAGAACACCCCGACCGTGAGGTCTCCGCTTAGCGATCGCGCGAGGCCAAGAGCGGTCTCTCCAAGGGCGTCGGTCGCCTCGAGCACGGCGTTCACCTCGGCGAGGAATCGCTTCCCGGCGGTTGAGAGAACGACTGACCGATTCCGCCGACGGATGAACAGGTCGATTCCGAGGACCCGCTCGAGCTGAGCCACCGCAGTCGAAATCGCTGACTGCGTGACATTGAGATGCTTGGCGGCCTCGGTCATGTTCTCTCGTCGAGCCACCTCCTGGAAGTACCTCAGCTGGACGAGGGTGAAGTCGAGCGCCATGCGCCTATCCTGCCATCAGTTGAGCAACGGCGGTGGGGCGGACGAAGTGGATCGCTGTGCACGATGTCATCGCCGCACACACGCGGCCGGCGACCTCCCCGTCGACGACACACTTGCCCAGATGGAGCAGGGCCTCGACACAACTCCTCTTGCTGACCTGCTCACAGAGGCCATCGGCTGGCGGCGAACGGTCGGTCTCCTGAGCGGAACCAATCGGCCCGTACACTGACGACCATGAGCGCCGACATCATCATCCTCGCCGGTCCTCCGGGAGCCGGGAAGTCGACGACGGCCCGCGCCCTGGCTCACGATTTCCCCCGATCCGTCCACCTGCACACCGACGATTTCTGGCATTTCATCGCCGCCGGTGCCATCCCGCCCTACCTGCCGGAATCCGAGGCGTAGAACCACACGGTCATGGAGGTCATCGTCCACGCTGCCGAGATCTACGCGCGGGGCGACTACACCGTCATCGTCGATGGGATCGTCGGACCGTGGATGCTCGATCACTTCCGGGTTCTCACCCGGCACCCTGATCCTCCGCCCGTCCACAACCTCATCCTCCGGCCGAGCCGCGAGGTCGCTCTCGACCGCGCCACCGCGCGCACCGGTCCCGACGACCTCACCGACGAGGAGCCGATCACGACGATGTGGTATCAGTTCAGCCACCTCGGCGAGCTCGAGGACCACGTCATCGACAGCAGCATCCAGACCTCGGAGCAGACGCTCGCCGCTGTCCGCGACGCCGTGGGGACGGCGACGTTCCGTCTGCGGTGACCGCCCACCGCCCCTGACTCACCCGGCCTCGACCCAGTCCCTGAGCTTCGTCAGCCCTTCGACGATATCGTCCTCGCCGATACCCGAGTACGCGAGCCGGATGTACTTCTGCTCCTCCCCCGGCTGCGGGCGACCGAAGTGCTCGCGGGTGCAGAACGAGACCCCGGTGTCGTGGAGGGCCTGAGTGGAGAAGTCGGAGAGGGTCGCGATCCCCTTGACCGCCATCGCCTCGGTGACGTCGGGGAAGATGTAGAACGTCGATTCCGGCACGGCGACCTCCATGCCGGGGATCGCGTTGATGAGCGAGCACGCGGCGTCACGGCGGGCACGGAGCACGTCGAGCATCTCCGCGACCGGCTCCTGCGGTCCCTGCAGCGCCGCGATCCCCGCCCACTGGACGTAGTGGGTCGTGCACGATTCGTCGTTCGTGTTCATCGTCGAGATCGCCTCGGCGACCTCCTTCGGGGCCACCGCACACCCGAGCCGGGACCCGGTCATCGCGAACTTCTTCGAGAACGTGTAGAGGATGACGGTGCGCTCGCGCATCCCCGGCAGGGCGGCGATCGACGCGGACTCACCGCCGTAGCGCATCTCGAAGTACGCCTCATCGGAGAGCACCCAGAGATCGTGCTCGGCAGCGATCTGCGCGATCGCCTCCCGCTCCCCCGGCGTCGACTCCGCGGAGATGGGATTCTGCAGATCGTTGTAGATGATCGCCACCGTCGTCTCGTCGATCGAGGCCCGCAGATGGTCGAGGTCGATGGCGAACCCGTCGGCGGTCGGCACGTACCGGTACGGCAGCGCCCGCCCGCCGAGGTATTCGATCTGTGACTCATAGATCGGGAACCCGGGATTCGGGTAGAGCACGGAGTCACCGGGATCCATGACCGCCTGGAGGAACTTCGTGATAACCGGCTTGCCACCAGTCGTGACGACCACCTCGGCGGGATCGATGTCGAGACCGCGCCGGGATCCGATGTCCTCAGCGAGCGCGGCCCGAAGCTCGGGGATCCCCGGCCCCGGACAGTACCCGGTCCTGCCGTCCGTGATCGCCCGGTTCATCGCCTCGACGATGTGCGGGGCCATCGGAAAATCGAGATCGCCGAGGTGGAACGGATAGACCCGATTCCCCTGCGCCTTCCAATCGGCGGCGGCCTGGGCGACGCGGAAGGCGGTCTCCGTGCCGAGGTCGTGCAGTCGCTGGGCAGTCTTCATCGGCGGCTCCTTCGAACGCCCGTTCCCCGACAGCGGTGCCGCAGGGAACGGTGGTGCAGCTGGTGGGAGGCGCCGCTTCCCGCGCGAGGCGGTGGGCGGCGCCTTCCTCACACGATAGACGACCGCGTCAAGGGGTCCTCACTCTGTGACGCCGATGAAGACCTTCCGCGTCGGTTCGAGCGTCACCCAGCGCCCGGCGAAACCCTGCGGGATCGTGAACGCATCACCGGGGCCGTACTCGAAGCGCTCGGCGCCGTCGCGGCTCTCGACGGCGACCCGACCGGAGACGATGACGCAGAACTCCCGGTAGGGCCACGAATCGAACTCGACCCAGCCGGGTTCGCCCGCCCAGCGTCCGGCGACGCTGTTCGACCCGGTCTCGACCTGGAATTCCGTCTCCGTCCACCCTTCGGAGTGGGCGTCGTAGTCGGCGAGGTCGGGGATGACGGCTCGGTCGGCCGCCTCGGTGAGCGTCTGGACGGTGGCGGTCATGAGGTCTCCTTCTCTGATGCGGTGTGACCGGTGGTCGCGGCAGTCTTCCCGCCGGCGATCGGGGTGGCGATGAAGCGGTCGAGGACGTTGCGGGTGATCGTCGTGACGAACGGGTCGTTCGCGGCCAGGCCGTAGGGCCAGTCGGTCGTGCCCGCGCAGTAGACCTCGCCGTCGCCGCGGGCGAACGCGGCCATCATCGCCGATCCGTAGCCGTTGCCTTGGTGGTGCGGGGGCGGGCCGTCGGGGTAGATGCCGGCGAAGAGATCGGCGAGTTCGGCCGCCGGCGCGCCGATCGGGACGCGCCCGCCCCACCGATCCTCACCGCCGGAGACCGCCGGTGCCATCGCGATGATCTCGAGGTCCTCCGGCGCCCCGTCCGCGCCGGTGGCATACGGCAGGCCGTGGCGGAACGTGTAGTCGCAGCCGTCGACCTCGAAGGCCGCGATGCACAGCGGCGCCTGGCCAAAGACGTCGCCGTAGTAGAGGTCGGTGCCGGCCAGCGACCAGTGGTTCTCCCGGTAGACGGTGAAGCCGCCGCTGCCGCGGGGCACCGCCGAGCCGTATCGGATGTACGCGCCGCCGAGCCCGGTCAGGCCCATCGTCGCCGCCCCCGGTCGGCCGATCGCCGGGGCGTCCCACGCCGTCGTCAGCCGGCTCGGGTCGGTCTCGGCGATCGGGTCGGCCGTCGGGTCCTTGAAGCACGTCTGCACACCCTCATCGAGGTCGAGGCGCACCTGCCACACGTAGTTGCCGCCGAACCGCGCGACGTGACCGCCGGCGTCGACGTAGGCGTCGAGGGTGTCGCGCATCTCCCACGACCAGTACTCGTCGTGGCCGACGATGACGACGCAGCCGTACCCGTCGAGCACGTCGGGTTCGGCGTGGAGTTCGACCTGGGTGATGTGACCGACCCGGTAGCCCTGGTCCTCGGCCCACACCGTGAACGGACGCTCGTAGTTCGCCCAGCCGGCGTCGTTGTGGTGGCGGGAGTACCCGCGCTGCCACGCCCATTCGTACGTCGGATGCCGCGGCTCCCAGCCGATGGGGACGCTGACGTCGAGGTGGGCGTTGCGGGGTGCGCCGACCGGTTTGCGCAGCATGCCGCGGGCGATCGGGCGCCGCATCGACGAGTACGGGGAGGGGATGTCGTTGCGGTCGCCGTCGGGCAGCCCCCGGTAGTGGTTGCCGCCTCCCCAGTCGTTATAGGCGAGCATCGTCGAGGTGGCGTGGACGAGGAGGACGTCGACATCGGCGGGACCGGCCGGGCGGACGATGAAGAAGGACTCCTGTTCGACGTCGCGACCGTGGTCATCGGTTGTCGAGAAGACGACGAGGTAGTACGCGGGGGTGAAGTCCGCGCCCAGGTCGACCTGCAGCGAGCTCGACCACCCGCACCCGCTCGCGTACGCGTCCGCGGGGGTCTCCTGCCGTGTTCCCGGCAGGCCGGTGGCGGTGAAGACGGTTTCGGGGCGGGCGCCGTCGCGGATGATCGCGACGTCGAAGGTCTCCGCCGTCGTGTGCACTCGGAGGTCGACGGTCTCGCCGGCCCGGTAGGCGAACCGGTCGCTGTAGCCCCAGAGTTCGGTGGTGTCGGGGTATTCGCCGGGGCGTTCGACGAGTCCTCTCGGGGTCGACCAGGCGTAGTCGATGCGTGCGCTCATGGAGTGGGGTCCTTTCGGTCGGGGCGGGGGTTCGGGTCGGGGTTCGGGTCGATCGCCCTCGCCGAGGCGGTGCCCGCGGTGCGGGCGGACGTCGCCCCCACCTCGGCGATGGTGGTCGTGTCGGGGTCGATGGCTGCGTCGGTGCCGAGGGTTGCGAGCGTCGCCCGCGCCGTGTCGATCCGGCTGGCGCGGACGAGACCCCAGGCAGCGGCGAGGACGAGTGGGGCGATGATGACGGCGTTGCCTGCCGGGCCGAGACCGGTGAGAGCGCCCATCTGGGAGATGAGGAGGATGAGCGCGAGCGCAAGGAGGACGGCGGAGGCGAGCGGGGCGATCATCCGGTTCCATGCCCGCTCCCCGCGGCTCCGGCGGCGGAAGAAGACGATGACGGAGAGCGAGGTGAGGATCTGCAGGACGAGGACGGCGATGATCGTCGGCGTGTTCGTCCAGGTGACGATCTGCGTGTACGGGTCGGCACCGGCGACGGCGAAGAGGCAGAGGACGATGAGGACGAGTCCGGTCTGCACGAAGTTCGCCGTCAGCGGGCTGCCCGACGCCGCGAGCTGGGACAGGCCGGCGGGCATGAGGCCGCCGCGGGCGAGGTTGACGAGGTACCGGGACGAGGTGTTCTGCAGTGCGATCACTCCTGCGAAGAAGCTCGTGACGACGAGCACGAGCATAATCGGCGTGATCGCCGTGCCGACGAATTCGTCATTGAGTGAGAACACGAGCTGGGAGGGATCGCCGGTGAGCAGGGAGGCGAGGCGCGATTCCCCGGCGGCCTGGAGGATCACCCAGGCGCCGAAGGTGTAGCCGAGGACGAGGACGGTCACGGCGAGGTAGGTGGCGCGCGGGATCGTGCGGTTGGGGCTGCGGGTCTCAGTCCGGTAGACCGTCGTCTGCTCGAAGCCGACGAACGCGACGAAGGTGAGGACGAAGACGCCGGGCAGGGCCGCACTCACCCATTTCTCCGGTGCGAAGGCCGTGAGCGTCAGCCCCTCATAGCCGCCCTGGGCGAGGACGGCGACGGCGAAGATCGCGAGGATCGCCGCCTCAGCGACGAGGAGGACGGCGACGGTCACCGCGCCGACCCCGACCCGGCGCAGGCCGAGGATGAGCACGGCGAGGGTGATGACGAGGGCGATCGGCAGCCACGGGACCGTCAGACCGGTGAACCCTTCGACTGTCAGGGACGCGAAGACCGACGCCGAGGCGGTGAATCCGATCTGCCCGCCGAGGTAGCCGACGTAGGCGACCATCCCGGCCACCGACCCCGTGCGGGCCCCGAGGCCGGCGGCGATGTAGGTGAGGAAGGCCCCGCCGCCGGGCACATGACGGGCGATCGTCGTGTACCCGACGGCGAAGAGGAGGTAGACGAGACCGGGATAGAAGAAGCCGAGAACGACCGCGTCACCGCCGGCGAGCATGCCGAGAGGCACGAAGCCGGCGAGGATCGTCAGCGGCGCGGCGGCCGCGAGGACGAAGAAGACGAGTCCGGGGGTGCCGATGCCGCGGGGGCGGACGGCCGACCCCGGGGTGTCGCTCGGAGCGTCGCTCGGAGTGTGAGCAGGAGGGAGAGCCACGGTGCGTCCCTTCGACGAGATGAGGTCAGGGCACAGCGCCGTGCCCAGAGAATTAACCTATCGGTCGATAGATTAAACGCCAATCTATCAGATGATAGGTTCACTGTGAAGAGCCGATAGGCTGTCTCGAGACGCCCACCACGAGAGGACGGCGATGGCACGGCCGACGAACGCGAGCAGCACCGGGGATACGAGAGAGCGGATCCTGCGCGAAGCGGCCCGGCTCTTCTCCGAACTCGGCTATCAGGGGGCGAGCACGCGGGCGATCACCGAGGCCGTCGGCATCCGACAGCCCTCGCTCTTCCACTATTTCCCGGGCAAGGAGGCGATCGGGCACGAGCTCATCGAAACCCGCGTCGCCGCCTCGGCGCTGCTCAGCGGCAGGTTCGCCCGCTCAGCCGACGATCCCGCCCTCGACCTGTTCCGCCTCTTCCGCGATGAGATGGTCATCGAGCTCGGCGGGGAGTTCGACACGCGCTGGCTCTTCCGCCTGCCGCCGGCCGTCGGTGAGAAGTTCCCCGCCTGGGGTGCCGCCGTCGACGTCGCGCGGGCGACGATGGATGCGGTCCTCCGGGACGGCATCGCCGCCGGTCGGTTCATCGCCGAGGACCCCGAGGCCGTGCTCGAGCTCTTCGACGCCGTGGCCAATGAGGCGATGTTCTGGCCCCACGACAGTCACGACGTGCCTCCCGAGACGATTGCGAAGGTGCAGCTGCGCCTCGTCATCGCCGACCCGCAGACGATCGCCGAGGTGGTCGCCCGGGCGGGTGGGAAGCCAGCCGGCTGAGGCCGCCGGACACTCGTCCTCAGCTCAGGGGCGATCGCCTCAGCCCCGCAGTCGCCTGAGGTCGGCGAGATAGGGGTTGCGGGCTCGCGCCTCGGCGATCTCCGCGGCGCTGATCACGGTGACGGCAACGCCGGTGCCCCCGTCGAGGAGATCGACTTTGCGGCCGTTGGGGTTGACGAGGCAGCTGTGGGCGGTGAAGCCCTCACCGCTGTGGTTGGCATAGGCGATCGCGAGGCCGTTCTCGAGGGCCCGCGCGGGCACGAGCAGCGTCGAGGTCTGCGTGGGCGAGAACGCGAGGGCAGGATCGCGGGGCTCGTCACTGGAGGGTGCGGGCACGGCGGTCGGCACGAGCAGCACCTCGGCTCCCGCCTCGGCGAGCGCGCGGGCGAATTCCGGGTACTCGATGTCGTAGCAGATGCCCATTCCGAAGCGCATGCCCCGCCAGTCGACGACATCGCCGTAGGCGTCGGCCGGCGTGAAGAAGTCGCGTTCGATGTCGAAGAGGTGACGCTTGTGGACCCGGGCGAGTTCAGCACCGGAGGCGTCGAAGAACGAGGCCGCGATGAACCGGCGGGTGTCGACCTCGTCGACACTTGAGGCGACGAGCGCGACCCCGAGGTCACCGGCGATGGCGGCAAGGCCCTCCCGCACCCGCGCCCCATCATGGGTCCATGCCCGAGTCGGGTCGTAGCCGGTGGCGAAGAGCTCGGGCGTGACCACCACCTCGGCGCCGAGGTCCCGTGCCTCCGCGATCCCGTGCCGCAATGTCCGCAGGTTGCCCTCGATGTCGTCGATGCGGGCGGCCGCCTGGACGATCCCGATCGCCACTGCCGGACCCGCGCCGGCCTGGCCCGCGCTGGCCACACGTTCCGGTGTGCGCTGGTTGCTCATGGAGCATCTCCTCCTCCGCGCGGAAGTTTTCCTTCCGACACCATTGACGGCACCTTCGCCGGTCAGTGACAATTGTAAACCAAATCGGATTTGGTTTATTGGCCGTCCGGTTCGTCGAGCGCATCGCAGCCGCTGCCCTCGACCCGACCACCGAGAGCCCGAGGAGTCACCGATGACACCGCCCAGCGAGTTCGCATCCACCATGGCCGCGAACGGCACTTCACCCGCCGTCGCCGAGGAGATCGAGCGCAGAATCGCGATCGTCGAATCCACCGAGGCGACCGATCCCTCGCGTCTGCCGCTGTCGGCGACAGAGCTCACCGTCTACACCGGGTCGGCCGTCGCCGCCTGCCTCATCGGCCTGCTGGTGGTGGCACTGTGAACGGGGCACCGGATCACACGGTCGGCGCGGCGACGGCCGCCGAGGACCCGGTCAGCCGCGAACTGCAGCAGGAACACATCTACGGCACGTTCCCGCTCCTGAAATCCGAGCGGACCTGGTCGGGCTGGGACTTCACGTGGGTGAACACGGCGCTCGCGATCGCCACGTGGGCGTTCCTCGTCGGCGGCTCGACCGCCCTGCTCGTCGGGTTCGCCGACGGTGTCGCGGCGATGATCATCGGCAACGCGATCGGCCTGTGCTTCATGGTGCTCGCCTCCGTGCCGGCCTCTCAGCGCTACGGCTCCGAGCAGTACACACTGCTGCGCGGCGCGTTCGGCGTCGTCGGGGTCGGCCTCATCGTCTTCACGGTCATCCTCGTCACAGAGATGGGCTGGTCGTCGCTGCTCGCAGTCATGGCCGGCCGCGCGACGAGCCAGGTCGCGGGCACGCTCGTCGGAGCGGAGTTCGATCAGTACGGCCCGCTCGTGACGATCGGCGGCCTCGTCGCCATCGGCATCGCGTGGTTCGTCCTCTCCCGCGGCCCGGTGACGATCGGGAAGTTCAACAAGTTCGTCGCCCCAGGGCTGGCGATCATCACCGTCGTCATGATGATCGTCCTCGTGGCGACCACCTCGTGGGACACGCTGCGGGACGCGTCCCCACTGGCGCCTTTCGACGATCCGACGCTCAACTTCATGGTCGCCGTCGAGTTCAACGTCGGCGTCGGGGTCTCGTGGTACCCGGTCATGGGTTCACTCGCGCGGATGACGAAGAGCCGCCGGGCAGCCGTCTGGCCCGCCTTCGGCGCCCTGTTCTTCGCCACCCTCATCGCCCAGGCCGTCGGGATGGCCGCGGCCCTGACGATCGGCGACTCCGATCCGACGTATTGGATGGTGCCGCTGGGCGGGCCGATCCTCGGGGTCGCAGTGCTCGCCTTCATCGGGTTCGCCAACATCACGTCGATGTCCTCGATCGTCTATTCGACGATCCTCGCGATCCGCCAGTCCGCCGGTCACGCGCTGAGACGGGTGCCGTGGAAGGCCCTCACGGCGGCCTTCTTCGTCCTGCCCGCCCTCATGACGTTCTTCCCCCAGTTCATGTACGAACAGTTCATGGTGTTCGTGTCGTTCTCGGGAGCATTCCTCACCGCGATCTGCGGCGTCGCACTCGCCGACTACTTCGTCCTCCGCCGCCAGCACATCGACCTGCGCGAGCTCCACCTCGGCGGGCACGGCCGGCTCTACGCGTACACGGGCGGGGTCAACTGGGCGGGGATTGTCGCCGTGATCGCCGGCGCCGCCTTCTACATGTGGCTCTACAACCCCGTCACGCTCGAGACCGCACCGGCGTTCTCGGTCATCACCGCCGCCCTGCCCGCCGCGCTCGTCGCAGCCGTCGTCTACCTCCTGATCTTCCGGGTCGCCTACGCCTCCCGGCATCCGGTCCGCTGAGGACCGACCGCCTCGTCGAGCCCTCCGTTCCCCGTCAGCCCACCGCACCACGCACCATCACCAAGGAGAGACATGCCCACCGCTTCACGTGCCGCCATCCACACCGCCGGACCCGACCTCACCATCGCCGAGGTGGTCGTCCGCGATCCCGGCCCTGGCCAGGTCCTCGTCAAGCTGGGGGCCTCGGGGGTGTGCGGCTCCGACCGGCACGTCCTCGACGGCGACTGGAACCTGCCGAGCCCCACCGTCATGGGCCACGAGGGGGCCGGCACCGTCGTCGCCACCGGGGAGGGCGTGACCGACCTCGACGTCGGCGACCACGTCGTCCTCAGCTGGTTCTACCCCTGCCTGCAGTGCGCGGCCTGCCGCGCCGGCCGCATGTGGGTATGCACGGGCAGCGGCGCCTCGGCCGGGCTCCTGCCCGACGGGACGACGGCGTTCGCGCAGGAGGATGACCCCGTCTACCCGTACCTCGCCGTCGGGTCGATGAGCGAGTACACCGTCGTCGCGCAACAGGCGGCGGTGAAGATCCCCGACGACGTCCCCTTCGACGTCGCCGCCCTCATCGGATGCTCGATCGCCACCGGCTTCGGCGCCGTCGCCAACGACGCCGCGGTCGAACCCGGCCGCTCGGCGCTCGTCATCGGCGCCGGCGGGGTGGGGCTGAGCATCATCATGTCCCTCGCCCTGGCCGGGGCGAACCCGATCATCGCCGCCGACATCTCCGACGAAGCGCTCGCGCTGGCGTCATCGTTCGGTGCCACGCACACGCTGACATCGGGACCGGACCTCGCCGCCGAGGTCGCCGCGCTCACCGGGACCGGCGTCGACTACGCGTTCGAGGCGATCGGCCGGCGCCAGACGATCGAGCAGATGCCTGAGTGCCTGATGCCCGGCGGCACCGCCGTCGTCGTCGGCCTGCCCCCGGAGGACGATCCGGTCTCCATCGACGCTCTGCTCCTGGCCGAGGAGGGCAAGCGGCTCGTCGGCTCGAACTACGGGTCGACGGTTCCCGGCCGCGACTTCCCGCTGCTCGCCGAGCTCTACCGCGCGGGGAAGCTGCCGATCGACCGTCTCATCACCGATCGGGTCGGCCTCGACGAGGCCAATGCGGCCTTCGACGCGATGCGCGCGGGGGCCCAGGGCCGGACGGTCATCGTCCACTGACCGCCTCCTGACGGGAGGGGATGCGCAACGCTCTGAGAGAATGACGCCATGGCGCGACCGAGCAAGAACATCCTCTCCCCCAGCATCATCGCCGAGGCGGCCCTGACGATGGTCGAGCGCGATCACGATTTCACGATTCCCGGGATCGCGAAGGAGCTCGGGGTCAACCCGTCATCGCTCTACCACCACGTCCGGGGCGGTCGCGACGAGATCATCAACCTCATGCGCGAGGCGCTCTACGGTCGCATCGACCTGGGTGCCGCGACCGCGGAGGGCACCCCGTGGCAGGGCCGGCTGCGGGCGTGGATCCGCAGCTACCGGGCGAACATGGCGAAGCTGCCCGCTGCGATGCCGCTGCTCGTCGGCTCCCCGGTCGACGACCTTCCGACGCTGCGGATCTACGAGGTCGCATTCGCGATCCTCGACGAGATCGGCATCCCCGCCGAGGACCAGGTCGACGTCGTCTCGATGCTCGACGCGGTCGTCCTCGGATCGGCGCTCGATCGCGGTGCCCCGGTGCCGATGTGGCAGCCGGGCGATCATGCGGTCCCGCACCTGCAGCGTGCGGTGCCGTTCGGCGACGACGATGACCGTTCGGCCAGGGGTCTCGAGCTCGCGATCACCGGTGCCGTCGCCGCGATCGAATCCCTCATCGCCGAGGCGGCCTGAGGGCCGGCGTCACCCGCGGGCTGGGCTCGGCGTCAGTCCTCGCTCGGGGCGATGAAGAGCTTCCGCAGCGGGGACTTTTCGATGTACCACCGCGTCTTCATCCCCGCGGTCAGGCGGACGAGAGAGCCGGGTGCCAGCGCGACCGGCTCCTGCACGGGGTCGTCGAATTCGATGCGACCGGCACCGGAGAGGACGAGGAAGACCTCGTCGCCCTCGACATCGCGCATCGCGCCCGTGCTCATCTCCCACAGTCCGTAGTCGACGTCGCCGATCGTCCCGAGCTCGGCGAACGCCGTCGTCGTTTCCGCGGCGGGCCCCTCAGCCTCGGCGGGGTCGAGGCGCTGCCACTCCTCGATCGGTTCGTGGTCGAGAGGGTAGGTGGTCGTGTCGATCGGCTCCGCTGCGCTCATGCGCCCAGTGTAGTCATCGGGACCGGAACGCGAGCACGAAATCCGGAGCCGCCTCGGCGATTTCATATGCCAATACGCACGATCGCAACCATTTACAGCGCGACCAACCTTGGGATAGAACTGAATCCGTACACTCGCAGCAAGCGGGCGCACTCGAACAGGAGAGCTCCATTGACCTACCTCAACGGTGAGGCGTCGTTCTGGCTGGCGCAGTCGCCGGCCGCGCCCATCCCCACCCCACTCCCTTCTGACAAGCAGGACCTCGTCGATCGAGTCGAAGAGTGCGGACTGGAAG
>NZ_SCMW01000110.1:0-1383 GCF_005502845.1 Brevibacterium sp. 2SA
GGATCTACGCTGGCGCGGCAGGACCGACGCAGCGCCTCATCCGACGCTGGGTCTGACCCGACGCTGCGCCTCACCCGACGCAGGGCCTCACCCGACGTTGCGCCTCACCCGAGGCCGGACATGATCTGCGCCGAGGCGAGGCCGAGGAAGGTCCCGAGGAACGTGCCCATGAGCGCGAAGAGCACGCCGACGGGCACGAGCTGCCGGTTGAAGGCCCCGGCCACCACCGGTGCCGAGGCGATGCCGCCGATGTTCGCGGTGCTCGCCACGGCGATGCTGAAGAGCTCGGTCTTCGTCAGCTTCGCGTAGACGAGCATGATGGCGGCGTGGACGACGATGACGATGAGCCCGGCGACGAGGTAGAGCGGAGCCTGCGTGAGCGAGGTGAAGTCGGAGCCCGAGGCGATGATGCCGATGATGATGTAGAGCATGATCGTCGCGAGTTCGCTCGAGCCGCGCACTCGGCCGAACCGCGTCGAGCCGATGATGAGCCCGAGGACGCTGACGATGAGGATCGTCCACGTCGAGGCGTTGATGACGGTGCCGATCTCCGGCAGCAGCTCACCCGCTTGGATCGCCAGAGCGGAGACGAGGAGGGCGAAGCCGAGGAGCCCGAAGAGCGCGGGCATCGTCAGCGGCTTCTCCTCGTCGTCGGCCGTCGAGGTGACCTCGAGCTTCGAGGTGTCCGCCTTCGTCCAGCGGTTGAAGCGGTCGGAGACCGTCACGGAGGAGAAGATCAGCAGCAGCCAGAACGAGTAGATGACGGTGTCGACGATGAGGACGTACCCGAAGACGTCCTCGGGCGCTTGGAGGATCTCCTGCACCGCGACCATGTTCGCCGACCCGCCGGTCCACGAGGCGTTGAGGGCACCGAGCGCCTTCCACGCCTCCGGGTGGAGGACCGAGCGGAGGATGAGATAGCTGACGAGGAAGCCGGCGACGATGCTCGCGGCGGTCACGGCGAACGTGAGGAGCAGCTTGGGACCGAGCCGGATGATCTGCCGGATGTCGCACTTGAAGAGGAGAAGGAGGATCATCGCCGGCAGCAGGGCCGTGCGCAGGCCGTCACCCACCTCGGTGACGGAGTCGGAGTGGTCGAAGACGCCGAGCGTGTTGAGCAGCGCCGCGATGATGTAGAGGAAGACGAAGCCGGGCACGTAGGCGAAGATCCGGAAGCGGCCGCTCTGGCCGGCGATGACGAGGGCGGCGGCGATCGCGATGAGCACGCTGATGAAGAGGAAGCCGTCGGAGATCATGGGGGTGGTCCTTCAGTCGGGGAAGCGGTGGGGCTTGGTGGTCACTCTGGGTGGCCGTTCGAGGCGGTCGACGTCGGCGCGGGTGGTCGTTCTGGGTGGTCGGTGGGGCTGGCGGTCGGGAGCTGCC
>NZ_SCMW01000111.1:0-1364 GCF_005502845.1 Brevibacterium sp. 2SA
TGGTGTGCTCCTTAGAAAGGAGGTGATCCAGCCGCACCTTCCGGTACGGCTACCTTGTTACGACTTAGTCCCAATCACCAGTCCCACCTTAGACGGCCCCCTCCCCATACGGGGTTAGGCCACCGGCTTCGGGTGTTACCGACTTTCGTGACTTGACGGGCGGTGTGTACAAGGCCCGGGAACGTATTCACCGCAGCGTTGCTGATCTGCGATTACTAGCGACTCCGACTTCACGTAGTCGAATTGCAGACTACGATCCGAACTGAGACTGGCTTTAAGGGATTCGCTGACCCTCACGGGCTCGCTTCTCTTTGTACCAGCCATTGTAGCATGCGTGAAGCCCAAGACATAAAGGGCATGATGATTTGACGTCATCCCCACCTTCCTCCGAGTTGACCCCGGCAGTCTCCTATGAGTTCCCACCATCACGTGCTGGCAACATAGAACGAGGGTTGCGCTCGTTGCGGGACTTAACCCAACATCTCACGACACGAGCTGACGACAACCATGCACCACCTGTACACCAACCCCAAAGGGGAAGACCTGTTTCCAGGCCGGTCTGGTGTATGTCAAGCCTTGGTAAGGTTCTTCGCGTTGCATCGAATTAATCCGCATGCTCCGCCGCTTGTGCGGGCCCCCGTCAATTCCTTTGAGTTTTAGCCTTGCGACCGTACTCCCCAGGCGGGGCACTTAATGCGTTAGCTACGGCGCGGAGAACGTGGAATGCCCCCCACACCTAGTGCCCAACGTTTACGGCATGGACTACCAGGGTATCTAATCCTGTTCGCTCCCCATGCTTTCGCTCCTCAGTGTCAGTTACAGCCCAGAGTCCCGCCTTCGCCACCGGTGTTCCTCCTGATATCTGCGCATTTCACCGCTACACCAGGAATTCCAGACTCCCCTACTGCACTCTAGTCAGCCCGTACCCACTGCACGCGCAACGTTAAGCGTTGCGTTTCCACAGCAGACGTGACCAACCACCTACGAGCTCTTTACGCCCAATAATTCCGGACAACGCTCGTACCCTACGTATTACCGCGGCTGCTGGCACGTAGTTAGCCGGTACTTCTTCTGCAGGTACCGTCACTCTCGCTTCTTCCCTGCTGAAAGCGGTTTACAACCCGAAGGCCGTCATCCCGCACGCTGCGTCGCTGCATCAGGGTTTCCCCCATTGTGCAATATTCCCCACTGCTGCCTCCCGTAGGAGTCTGGGCCGTGTCTCAGTCCCAGTGTGGCCGGTCGCCCTCTCAGGCCGGCTACCCGTCGTCGTCTTGGTGAGCCATTACCTCACCAACAAACTGATAGGCCGCGAGCCCATCCCCAACCGAAAAAACTTTCCACCCACTCTCATGCGAGAGCAGGTC
>NZ_SCMW01000112.1:0-1311 GCF_005502845.1 Brevibacterium sp. 2SA
GGGGTTATAGGCCAAAATGTGTGTACAGCCAGGGCGTGTCGACACTGGTCCTTATCGGGATCTGCCGCCCCAGCCTTTCTGGATCCCGTTGCCATCCTCGATACTGAATCCCGTTCCGTAGAGAGGATTCGTCTCCTCCCGACCCGTCTCGGGCTTGACCACCTTCGGCACGCTGGACGATGGTGTCCACGCATGTGGAGTCACGAACGACCACGGGTCCCTGGGCGCCTGGGTACGCAGATACAACAGCCAATCGACTCCACGACGGGCATGATCAATGTTCAGTCCGCGATGGGCTCTGAGGAAGTCCTTGATCGCTTTGTTCGGGCCTCCCTCCAATGGATTCGTGGTCTTCGCGATCGTGTACCCGTCCTCGGCCATCTCCAGCCACGTGAACAGGTGATTGTCACGGATCAACCCGGCCAGCAGCTTGTGGGCTCGACGGGTCCGGATATGCGTGTACCACCAGTGCTGCCCCGGCTTCACATGGGCTGGTCGCACTGCTCCTGGTCGCGCCTGGGTGCGGTCTTTGAGGAATGACTCCCACGCCGCTTCCCAGGACGTGAACGCGGCCGTCCACCGCGCAGCCTCGTCGAGGCTGGTGACCTTCGACAGTGTCTTAAACAGGCCGAGAAGTTCCTTGTTCGCCGGGAGCACGGGCCGCCTGGTCAGGTACCGATGCGCGGCCTGTCGGATGTGGAAGTGACACCGTTGGATCCGGGTCGTTGGCCACAGTCGCTTGATCGTCGTCGTCAATGGTCCGTTGCCATCGACGATCGCGGCCACCGGGGCAGGGATGCGGCTGATGAGAGCCGTCCAGGACGCGTTCTTCTCCTGGTCGCACCATTGCCAGTCGATGACGTGAGTGCCGGTGTAGGCGATGAGGACGCACCAACCGTTGAAGTAGGTGCCATCGAGCATGATCTGGTCATGGACCTCGCCTGTCGGGACCACTCTGGGTGCCACGTTCCAGCACCAATGAATCTTTCGTGTGAAGGTGCGAGTGCTGGACGCGAAATCACCGCGTGGTCGGGTGCTGGTCAGCCATGCGATGAAGCCGGTGAAGTCTGCCCGCTTCGTCGAATCGGTGCGGGTCTGAATCGCTGAGGCCCCGCAGTGTTGGCATCGCCACCTGGTGCGTCCGGCACTGGTTTTGCCGTTCTTGACCAGCTTGGTCGCGCATACACCACAGACGGGGTGATTTCTGGGATTGGGCACTGAACATGGTTGCAGGGCATGTTCAACTCGGTCTTGCCCTACTGCCTACTGGGCGAGCGGACCATCCTGTACACACATTTTGGCCTATAACCC
>NZ_SCMW01000113.1:0-1271 GCF_005502845.1 Brevibacterium sp. 2SA
TGGGCTGTGTCAAGTTTCGTAGACGATCTCTTTGTGGATCAGGCGGCGATCGCGGCCTGAAGGGTGTAGTCGGCGCGCGCTTCGGCGGGCGTGCGGTAGCCGAGGCTCGAGTGGAGCCGCTGCCGGTTGTAGAAGACCTCGATGTACTGCATCACGTGGAACCTCGCCTGCTGGCGGGTGGCGAAACGATGCCGGTAGTACATCTCGTTCTTGAGCATCGAGAACCACGACTCGGCGACAGCGTTGTCGTGGCACGAGCCGGTGCGACCGACCGAGAGTCGCACGTCGAGCTCCTTCGCGAGAGCGGCGTATTCAGCCGATGTGTATTGAGCTCCGCGGTCCGAGTGAAAGATCGCGTTCGGTGCGATGCGGCCGTGCGCGTGGGCCATCCGCAGCGCGTCGCTGATCAGCTCGGTGCGCATGTGCGCGGCCATCGACCAGCCCACCACTTCACGGTTGTGGAGGTCGATCACGGTCGCCAGATAGAGCCATCCCTCGCCCGTGCGCAAGTAGGTGATGTCGCCCACGAGCCGCTCGCCGGGCCGGCAGGCGGTGAAGTCCCGGCGGATCAGGTCGGGGCGGTCGTGCTCGTCGTCGGCGGCGATCGTGGTGCGCTTGCTCGTCCGGGGCTGGATGCCGAAGATCCCCAGCTCGTTCATGATGCCGCGCACCAGCCCCTCCGAGGCGCTGATGCCGCGCCGAGCGAGCGCGGCGAGCACCCGCCGGAACCCGTTCACGCCGTTCGACTCAGCGTGTATCGTGCGGATCTGCTCTGCCAGCCACGTCCGCCGGGCTGCGGTCGGCGAGAGCGTGCCCTGCCGTTTCGCCCAGGCGTAGTAGCCGGCGCGAGAGACCTCGAGGAGCCTGGCCATGAGGCCGATCGTGTGGTTGGCCTTCTCCGCGTGCATGAGCGTGAACTTCTCGCTCACCGCTGTTCCTTCGCGAAGAAGGCCGCGGCTTTTTTCAAGAACGTGTTCTCCTCCGCCAGCCTGCGATTCTCCGCCTCCAGCCGCGCGATCCGCAGCGCCTCGGGCGCCGGCGGCGCCGTCTCAGGGTCGGGGTGCTGCGCCCGGTAGGTCTTCACCCAGTAGCCCAGCGAGCTCTCGTTGATCTCCAGCTCACGCGCGACCTGCGCGATCGGCCGGCGCCCCTGCACCACCAACTGGACCGCGTCGGCTTTGAACTCCGGCGTGAACGTCCTGCGATTCGTAGACATGATTCCCTGTCGTGCCTTCCTGGTAACGACTGTCTACGAGAAGTGTCACACCCCA
>NZ_SCMW01000114.1:0-1046 GCF_005502845.1 Brevibacterium sp. 2SA
GCCCTGCGCCGCGCCCTCCACGCGAATCCGGAGGTCGGCCTCGACCTGCCCGCGACGCAGGCCCTCGTCAGGGACGCCATCGCCGATCTCGACATCGAGCTCACCGAAGGCCACGCGCTGTCCTCCCTCGTCGCCGTCCTCCGCGGCGGCAAGCGCACTGAGGACGCGACCGGCGTCGTGCCCGCAGTCCTCCTCCGCGGTGACATGGACGCCCTCCCCATCACCGAGGCGACCGGCTTCGACTTCGCCGCGACGAACGGGAACATGCACGCGTGCGGCCACGACCTCCACACCGCCGGACTCGTCGGGGCGCTGAGACTCCTCCACGACACGCGCGCCGAGCTGCCCGGTGACGTCGTCGTCATGTTCCAACCCGGTGAAGAGGGCTACGACGGTGCCGGGCGGATGCTCGACGAAGGCGTCCTCGACGCGGCCGGACCGCGGGTCAAAGCCGCCTACGGCATCCATGTCTCCGCTGATCAGGACCTCGGCGTCGGCTCCTCCCGGCGGGGGTCGTACATGGCGGCGTTCGCGAAGATGACGATCACCGTCCGCGGGCTCGGCACGCACGCCTCCCGCCCGGCCAGCGGCCGCGACCCGATCGAGGTCGGGGCGATGCTCGTCGGCCAGCTCCAGGAGTACGTCACCCGCCGCTTCGACATCTTCGACCCCATCGTCGTCACCGTCGGCCAGTTCAACGGCGGCACCGCCCCCAACGTCATCCCCGACTTCGCCACCCTCGTCGTCAGCGTGCGCACGTTCTCCGACGAGGTGACGACCCGCGCCGAGGCGGAGCTGCCTCATCTCGTCACCACGCTCGTCGCCGCGCACGGGCTCGAAGCCGAGGTCGACTACGAGCGGATCCTCCCGCCGACGATCAACGACGACGCCGAGGCGGACTTCTTCCTCGCGACCTTCGCCGACCTCTTCGGGGCCGACCGCACCGTCACCAGGGCGAACCCGCTGCCGGGGTCCGAGGACTTCTCCCGCGTGCTCGCCGAGGTGCCGGGCGCCTACGGGCACTTCGGCGTCGCCCTGCCCACCCT